>JAEUKM010000047.1 GCA_016793085.1 Rhodospirillaceae bacterium | reverse complement strand
CGGGCCTTGGCCACCCAGGTGGAGAGATTGCCGGCATAGGTGAGAAACGACAGTGTCAGCGGGCCCGGCAATTCCAGCGCCTGCTGGCCGCGTGTGCGGTCGAGGCCCATGTCGTCTATCACGACCGCGATAACCGGAATGTTCTTGGGCGCGGCCGTCGGCACAGCGAAGGCCAGCATCGGATCGGTGCGCAAGGCCACGGGCGGCGGAGGTGCAGCCGAGCGCGCTGTGTAGTTCTCAGGGATGGCGGGGCCGTAAACCGGGGCCGGTTCCTCGTCCACCTGATCCATGTTGGCGATGGCAGGCCGGGGCACGGTGCGGCTGGGCTTGGGCGGCGTAACAGGCACGGGCCTGGCCGGGGCTCCCACCACGGTCCGCGAACTGACATTCAGCCACGCCCCGAACATCACGCCCGCGAACACCAGGGCAAACGCCGCCACGGTGGCCAGCAGCGGATGAACGCCCAAAATCCCCGCTTTGGGGCGATGTTTAGCCGGTTGCGTCATGGGAAGGAACTTGCAGCCTTAAATCAAAGACTTAGATGATGACGATGAGCCCTTAACAGGCCATAAACAGGCGGCAAAATCCTCGCCCGGGCCTTTCCTTGACGGAGGCAGGCCTGAGCGGCATTTTGGCGGCGATTTTTGGGCGGTGACATAGAGTTTGGCGCATCATGTACCTGCTGATCGATAACTACGACAGCTTTACCTACAACCTGTGGCACTTTTTGGGTGAACTGGGGGCGGAGGTGGCTGTCCACCGCAACGACAAGATCACCGTGGACGAAGCCATCGCGCTGAAGCCCGCGGGCATCATCCTGTCGCCGGGTCCCTGTGATCCTGACCAAGCGGGGATTTGCTTAGGCCTCATCGACAAGGCGGCGGGCAAAATTCCCATCTTCGGCGTGTGTCTGGGCCACCAGGCTATCGGCCAGGCGTTCCAGGGCCGCGTCATCAGGGCGCCGAAGCCCATGCACGGCAAAATCAGCGAGATCACGCACACCGGTCATGCGATGTTCAAAGACGTGCCGCGCCGCTTTAACGCCACGCGCTATCATTCTCTGATCGTTGAAAAATCCACCCTGCCCGCGCAGCTCGAAATCACCGCCACGACAGACGACGGCCTGATCATGGCGGTCGCCCATAAGACCGAGCCGATCTACGGCGTGCAGTTTCATCCTGAGAGTATCGCCTCGCAGTACGGCCACCACATCCTGCGCAATTTCCTGGTCTCCACCGGCCTGAAAGCCCGCGACATTCCAAAGACGGCGAACACCGCCGCCGCGGCATGACCGACCTCAAACCCGTTTTGGCCAAGCTGGCCGATGGGCTGAGCTTGAGCGAAGCCGATGCCGAAAGCGCGTTTGACGCCATCATGTCGGGGGCGGTGTCGGCCCCGCAGATCGCCGCTTTCCTGATGGGCCTGCGGACAAAAGGCGAAACCGTCGCGGAACTGACAGGCGCCGCCCGCATCATGCGCGCCAAGGCGCTGCATGTGGCCGCACCCGCCAACGCCATCGACACCTGCGGCACGGGCGGCGATGCCTCCGGCACATACAACATCTCGACGGCGGTTGCTTTTGTGGTGGCGGGCTCAGGCGTGCCCGTGGCCAAGCACGGCAACCGCGCGGCGTCATCCAAGTCGGGCACCGCCGATGTGCTGCAAGCCCTGGGCGTGAACCTGGACGCCACGCTGAACCAGGTGGAAGCCGCCATTCAAAACGCCAACGTGGGCTTTCTGTTCGCCCAGAAGCACCACAGCGCCATGAAGCACGTGGCCCCGGTGCGCACGGAACTGGGCTTACGCACCATTTTCAACCTTGTGGGCCCGCTCTCAAATCCGGCGCACGCGAAGAAACAACTGCTTGGTGTTTTTGCGCACAAGTGGATCGTGCCTATGGCCGAAACCTTGGGGCGCTTAGGTTCAGAACGCGCCTGGGTCGTGCACGGCGCGGACGGCCTGGATGAGTTGACCACCACCGGCAAGTCGTTCGTGGCGTCGCTGGAAAACGGCAAGGTCAGCACCTTTGAAGTCACCCCGGAGGACGCTGGCCTGCCCCGCGCCGACGCGATGGCCTTGAAAGGCGGAGATGCGGCCCACAACGCCAAGGCTTTACGCGCGGTCTTGGGCAGCGAAAAGAACGCGTACCGTGATATTGTGCTGCTGAACGCCGCCGCGGCGCTGGTGGTGGCGGGCCGCGCCCCCGACCTGAAAGCCGGTGCGGTACTCGCTGCGAACAGCATCGACAGCGGTGCGGCGACGAAAGCGCTGGAGGCGCTGATCGCCGTTACCAATGGCCAAACGTCATGAGCGATACGCTGCGCGATATTTGCAGGATCAAGCTGGAACGCGTGAAGGCGCGGCAAGCCAGCGTGCCCTTGTCCTCCGTTGAAGCCAAAGCGAAAAGCGCCTCACCCGTGCGCGGCTTCGGGAAGGCTTTGCAGGCCAAAGTGGACGCGGGCCAGTACGCGCTGATCGCCGAAATCAAGAAAGCCTCGCCCTCGGCGGGGCTGATCCGGGCCGACTTCGATCCGCCCGCGCTGGCCGCAGCTTATGCGCGTGCAGGCGCCGCCTGCCTTTCCGTGCTGACCGAGGAAGATCACTTCCAGGGCAGCGACGCCGCCATGGTCGCCGCGCGCGAGGCTTGCACGCTGCCCGTCCTTCGCAAGGACTTCATGCTCGAACCCTATCAGGTGGTCGAGGCCCGCGCGCTGGGGGCCGACTGCATCCTCATCATCATGGCGGCCGTGGACGATACGCTCGCCGCCGAGCTGGAGCGCACGGCCTTCGAGCACGGCATGGACGCCCTGGTGGAAGTGCACGATGAGCCCGAGTTCGACCGCGCGCTGAAACTGAAATCGCCGCTGATCGGCGTCAACAACCGCAACCTGCGCACGCTGAAAACCGATCTCGCCACCACCGAGGCGCTTGCCAAACATCTGCCCACCGGCCGCGTGCTGATCGCCGAGAGCGGGCTGAAAACCCCTGCCGACTTGGCGCGCATGGCGCGTGCGGGCGCAAAGCGCTTCCTGATCGGTGAATCGCTGATGAAACAGGCCGACGTGGAAGCCGCCACCCGCGCGATCCTGACCAAGGAACCCGCGCATGTGTAAAACCGCTGCCGTCATCGCCCGGTTTAACCGGGCGATCCATCGAACCCCACGCTTAGACCGTGCGGATGCCCCATGGACCACCCGAATAAATCGAGTGGTGACAATAGTGTGTAAGGCGCACGGCTATGCCTAAAAAGAAAAAACTCACCCACTTCGACGATCAGGGCAACGCCGTGATGGTGGATGTGTCGGGCAAGGCCGCGACGCAACGCGAAGCAGTGGCGACAGGCTCGGTGCTGATGCAGGCCGCGACCCTGAAGCTCATCAAGAGCCGCAAGGTGAAAAAAGGCGATGTGCTGGCGGTGGCGCAACTGGCGGGCATCATGGCGGCCAAGCGCGCGCCCGACATTATTCCGCTGTGCCACCCCTTGAACCTCACGTCGGTGAAGGTCGATCTGGTCTGCGACAGCAAAAAGAACGCCGTGCACATCACCGCCACCTGCAAGATCACCGGCAAAACCGGTGTGGAGATGGAAGCCCTGGCCGCCGTCAGCGCCGCGGCGCTCACCGTCTACGATATGTGCAAGGCCGTGGACCGGGGCATGACCCTCACGGGTATTCGCCTTCTGAAAAAGTCCGGCGGCAAGTCGGGCACGTTCACCGCAAAATGATTTCGGTTTCCGAAGCCCGCGCGAAGATCGTCGGCGCCCTCGCGCCCGTGGGCACGGAAACTATTTCGGTCATGGACACGTTGGGCCGCGTGCTGGCGGAAAACGCGGTCGCGCGCATCGCGCACCCCACCGCCGATGTGTCGGCCATGGACGGCTATGCCGTGCGCGCGGCTGATGCATCCCTCAATGCAACATTGAACGTCGTGGGCACGTCCGCCGCCGGTCATCCGTGGGGCGGCAGCGTTGGGCCTGGCCAAGCTGCGCGCATTTTCACCGGCGCCTATGTGCCCCAGGGGGCCGATGCCATCGTCCTGCAGGAAGACACTTCAGTTGCTGGAGACGCCGTCACCATCAACGAAGCGGCCATACGGGGCAAGCACATCCGCACCCACGGCCAGGACTTCAAAACCGGCGAAACCGTGCTGCACGCGCCGCGCCGCATTTCCTTCCGCGATGTCGGCCTGATGGCGGCCATGAACCTGCCCCAGGTGAAAGTGTTCAAGCGCCCGCGCATCGGCGTGCTCTCCACCGGCGACGAGGTGGTGATGCCGGGCGATGAGGTGAAGCACGGCCAGCTTGTCTCGGCCAACGGCCCGGGCCTTTGCGCCTTCGTGGCCGCGCAGGGTGCCGTGCCCGTTCACCTCGGCATCGCGCGCGACGATGCCGCCTCGCTGACAAAAATGGCCAGCGCCGCCCAAGACCTCGATATGCTCATCACCACCGGCGGCGTGTCGGTGGGCGATCATGATCTGGTTGCAAAAGTTCTGGGCGAGAGCGGACTTGAGGTGAACTTCCACAAAATCGCCATGCGCCCGGGTAAACCATTATTATTCGGCCACTTGAAGGGCACGCCGTTCTTCGGGCTGCCGGGAAACCCTGTTTCCGCGATGGTCTGCGCCATCCTGTATGTCGGCCCGGCGCTGCAAAAGATGCAAGGGCTGGAGGGTGCGGCCCCCGCCACCGTGAAAGCGCGGCTCAGTGTCGGCATGAAGGCCAACGACAAGCGCGAGGACTTTGTGCGCGCGACTTTGGAGCGCACCGAAACGGGCGAACTGATCGCCACCCCCTACCCCAAGCAGGACAGCGCCATGATCACCACGCTGGCCAAGGCCGACGGCTTGGTGATCCGCCCGCCTTTCGCGCCCCAGGCGCAACCCGGCGATGCGGTGGACGTGATCGCGTTGGGTTAGCCGCGCGACGACAATAACGCCGGCGGAGAGAAAATAACTCTGACTTTATTTTTCTCTTCGGCCCTCAGCGAGGGGCGAAAGAAAAAGTACAGTCGGAGTTATTTTCTACAGCTTTAATCGCCATTATTTTCATTTGCACTTCACGCCCGGTGTGGAAACATGCCCCAATTGTTGTTGAGGGGTAGCGCATGCCAGCCGATGCCGCGTTCAAACACCGTGAAGACCTGATCCGCCGCGTCGTCGGCGTGCAGGGGTTCATGAAACTGGTGGGCACCACCATCGACGACGTGGTGCCGGGCGGCTGCACGCTCTCGGTCGAAAAGCGCCCCGAGCTGTTGCAGCACCTCGGCATGTTCCACGGCGGCGTCACCGCGTTCCTGGTTGACAACGCCACCACGGCGGCGGCGGCCACCGTCATGCCCGAAGGCCGCACCACGCTGACAGCGGGCTTTACCCTCAACTATCTCGCGACAGCCGCGGGCGACAAACTCATCTGCCGCGCCAAGGTGATCAAACCGGGGCGCACGCTGGTTGTCGTCAGCGCCGATGTGTATTGCGTCGCCGACGGCAAGGAAAAACACACCGCCACGGCCTTGGCCACCATCGCGCTCATCGAAGGCGACACCGTAGCCATGACCAAAGCGGCGGGGTTGGGGCCATAATAAGGGACCGAGATGCATGCGAAGGAAAATAACCTCGACTTTATTTTCATCTTCGGCCACGCCAGTGGGCGAAATGAAAAGTACAGTCGTGGTTATTTTCTGAAGCGAAAAAATGACTTCGACTGTACTTTTTCTTTCGTCGCTACTAGCGCCGAATAGAAAAATAAAGTCGCAGTCATATTTTTCGATACCATGAAACGGAGAGCCAGATGTTGAAACCAATCTTCACTGCATTCGTGTTCATCGCTGCCCTTGCCGCACCAATCCTCGCCGCAGAACCCAAACCGGAGCCCGCCATGAATAGTGCCCCCATCGATCCGCGCATCGCCAAGGTGTTCGCTGGTCTTGAAGGCGTGTGGCGCACGCGCGATTTCAAGCCCATGCGCGGCTTCTGGGCGAAGGATTTGGCCGCACCGTTATATCTGCCCGAGGAAAAGAAAGACTTCATCACCACCTGGGCCGGGTTCGATGCCTACTTCGCCAACGCCGGCCAAGGCAGCCGCGGCGGCAAGGTGACCTACAAGCCCCTCGTTGCCATGCCGATGGGTGAGAAAATGGTCATGGTCGCCTTCGAGGGCGAGTGGACGACGCACCTGAAAACCGAGGACGCGCCCATCGGCGGGTCCATTCGCGGCGTAGCGCTGATGGAGGACGACGGTACGGACTGGAAGTTCAAGGCTTATATCGAGGCCCCCCTGGCCCCCATCCTCTACATGCGCGAGCTGTATAAACTGGTGGCCAAGGAGCGCGGCTTCAAGGCGGAGTGATCCGCGTACTTTTACAGCCCTTGCTGTCCGCGAAATTTACATCTTTCCCAGGCCCAAAGTTTTTCACACAATCCCCGCAACTCACCTGCATTGCGCCTGCATTTGCAGGTAACGGTGTTATCGCGATTCAGCCGCCGAGGGGGCGTTCATGACATCCATCGAGATCATTCACTTTGCGCACGTGCTGGCGTTTGCCGTCATC
>JAEUKM010000092.1 GCA_016793085.1 Rhodospirillaceae bacterium | reverse complement strand
TACCTCGACCATCGTGTTCGTGGTGCGCAAAGGCAACCCGAAAGCCATTAAAGACTGGAACGACCTGGTGAAACCGGGTGTCGCCATCATCACGCCGAACCCAAAAACATCCGGCGGAGCGCGCTGGAATTATCTCGCCGCCTGGGGCTATGCCCTGCGCAACAACGGCGGCAGCGAAAAGAAAGCACAGGAGTTCATCACGGCGCTGTTCAAGAACGTGCCGGTGCTGGATTCGGGCGCGCGCGGTTCGACCACCACGTTTGCCCAGCGCGGCATCGGCGATGTGTTCCTGTCGTGGGAAAACGAAGCCTACCTGATCCAGAAGGAATTCGGCGCGGATAAATTCGAGATCGTCGCCCCTTCGGTCAGTATCCTGGCCGAACCTTCCGTGGCGCTGGTGGACAAGAACGTGGACGCCAACGGCACGCGCGCCCTGGCCGAAGCCTACCTGAACTTCCTGTATACGCCGCAAGCGCAGAACATCATCGCCAAAAACTTCTACCGCCCGCGCGCGAAAGAAGCCTATGCGGCCGCGACCATCACCTTCCCGAACATCACGCTGTTCACCATCGACGAAGTGTTCGGCGGCTGGCGGAAGGCGCAGGCCACGCACTTCAATGACGGCGGCATCTTCGATCAGATCTACCAGCCCTAAGCCTTAAACCGACACCCACCCAAAAATAAGATCACAGGGGAATCACATGATTACTCGACACTACAGCTATGCCTTTTTTCTGCTGAGTTCGGTCAGCCTGGCGGCCGTACCGGCCCTGGCGGGCCCGGCGGAAGGCGCGCGCATCAAGGCGCTGGAAGAACGCCTGGAGCGGCTGGAAAAAGCCAACACCGATCTCAACGCCAAGAACAAGGCGCTGGAGGAGAAGGTCGACTGGCGCACCGAGCGCCTGGAGAAGGTCGAGAACAAGGCCGCGAGCCTGGTGAAGTCCGACGTCTCGCCCACCATCGTCGACCCATCGGGGAATTTTACCTTCAAGGTGCGCGGCGTTGTCGACGCCGACTACGTGAACTTCAACGAGCGCGCGGGCGGCTACAACTACAACACCGGCACGGCTTTCCGCCGCGCGCGCCTAGGCGCCGAGGGTGATGCCTTCAAGGACTTCAAATGGCGCCTTGAAGTGGATTTCGCGGGCAACGTGACGGCCGTTCAAGATGCCTACGTGTCCTGGGGCGGCATCAAGGGCTGGACCTTTACTGCGGGTCAGCAGAAAGCGCCCTTCAGTCTCGAATCCAACACCAGCGACAACTACAACACTTTCATCGAACGCGGTGTGGCCAACGTCGCCTTCGGCGGCGCGGGTGCGGAACGGCGCATCGGCCTGAACGCGCAGTTTGTGAACGACCAGTTCACGGCGGCCGTGGGCCTGTTCGGCGACAACGAAAGTTCGGCGCGCGCCGATGCCGCACCCGACGAAAGCTGGGGCTTCAACGGCCGCGCTACGTGGCTGCCCATCAACAACACCGACGCGCAGCAGACGCTGCATTTCGGCGCTTCGGCCTATTGGCGCACAGAGTTGAAACAGGCCAGCGGTGCCACGACCCTGAAAGACGCCGTGCGTCTGTCGGATCGCCCCAGCATCCGTGTCGACGGCGGCCTGATCGCCGACACCGGCGTCATCACCGGCGTGCAGGACCTTTACTACTGGGGCGTGGAAGGAGCCGGCGTCTGGGGGCCCTTCTCGATCCAGTCCGAGTACGGCGAATTGCAGGCCCAGCGCATCGCGCTTTCCGATGTCACCTTCGACGGCGGCTATGTCTTCGGCAGTTGGTTCCTGACCGGCGAAAGCCGCACGTTCAGAAACGGCACGGTGGACCGCCTGCGCCCGAAGGCGAACTTCAACCCGCTCAAGGGCGGCTGGGGGGCGGTGGAACTAGCGGTGCGCTACGACTGGTTCGACTTCGCCAACACGCCGGTCGCGGGCCGCATCGGCAACGACGGCCACTCCACCACCTTCGCCGTCAACTGGTACCTCAACCCCAACACCAAGATCCTCTTCAACTGGATCCGCTTTGCCGGCGACAACACGCCGCTGGACCCGGTGGGGACCGAAACCAAGGGCGATGCGCTGGCCGCGCGCCTGCACATCGACTTCTAAATCTCAAATCCGCCGGAGAAACGCGATGACACAAAATCACATCTGGGGTTTGGCCACGTTGCTGGGCCTTGTGGGGGCAATCTACGCACTGTCTCCGGGCGGGCTTGAATCGGCTTTGGGCACGCTGGCGGTGGCGGTCCTGGCCCTCACGTCGGGGGTTCTCGTCCGGGCGTGGGATGAACTTCATCTCCGGCGGGCGCAAAACAGAGGACAAAATCCCGCGGATGCCCGACGCCGGATGAATTTGCCCTAGGCAACGCTGAAAAAACCCCGGCTTCTTGCTAACCCAACCCCTGAAACCTGGATGGGAATTGCGCCATTGAATGCGGCCTTAAGCCGCCGGCCCTGGCGCGTGTGCTGATAAAATGAGTGAAATGTCCGCCGCCGTACCGCCGTTTGTACCCGAGGCTGCGCGCCCCTTGCGCGCCCCGGTCCGCGCGGGCGCAAAGCGCATCAGCTTCGTCAAACGGTCGGTCCTACCGGGCTTTGGCTTGAGTTTAGGCTTCACGCTCTTTTATCTCGCCTTCATCGTGCTCATTCCTCTGGCCGCCATGGGCGTGAAGGCCGCGGGCCTGACGTGGCCTGAGTTTATCGCCGCCACGTTGTCGCCGCGCGCCATCGCCGCCTACAAGCTCAGCTTCGGCGCGGCCTTGCTGGCGGCGGCCATCAATGCTGTCTTCGGCCTGATCACCGCCTGGGTACTGGTGCGTTACGACTTCCCGTTCAAGCGCGTCATCGACGCGATGGTCGATCTGCCCTTCGCCCTGCCTACGGCCGTCGCAGGCATCGCGCTGGCCGCCATCTACGCCCCCAACGGCTGGATCGGCGAACTGGCAGCCCCTTTCAAAATCGCCTTCACGCCTTGGGGCGTGGTCATCGCGCTCACATTCATCGGCCTGCCCTTTGTTGTGAGAACCGTGCAGCCGGTGCTGCAGGATTTAAGCCGCGAGGTGGAAGAAGCCGCCGCCAGCCTGGGTGCCACACGCTGGCAGACGTTCCGGCGCGTCATCTTCCCGGCCATCGCGCCGTCGCTGATGACGGGCTATGCACTGTCCTTCGCTCGCGGGCTGGGCGAGTACGGCTCGGTGATTTTCATTGCCGGCAACCTGCCGATGATCTCGGAAATCGCACCGCTGCTGATTATCGGCAAGCTTGAGCAGTACGATTACGGCGGGGCCGCGGCCATCGGTGTGGTCATGCTGGCGGCTGCGTTTATCATCCTGCTGGCGATCAACCTGTTGCAGCGTTGGGCGCGCGTGCGCGGAGGTGCGGCATGAGCACTGCCCGCAACCACCGCAGCCCTTTGTCTGAAAGCCCCTTGGTGCGCCGGCTGCTGATCGGCGCGGCCCTGGGTTTTTTGTTTTTGTTCCTTGTGCTGCCGCTCTTGACGGTGTTCATCGAAGGATTGCGCGGCGGCATTGTCCGCTACATCCAATCCGTCTCCGAGCCCGACGCCGTGGCGGCCATTAAACTGACCGTCATTGCCGCCGCCATCGCCGTGCCGTGCAATCTGGTCTTCGGCCTGGCGGCGTCCTGGGCCATCGCCAAGTTCGAGTTTACCGGCAAGAACGTGCTGATCACCTTCATCGATCTGCCATTCTCGGTTTCGCCGGTCATCGCGGGCTTGATCTACGTACTCCTGTTCGGCGCACAGGGCCTTTTGGGGCCGTGGCTGTCCGCACACGATATCCAGATCGTCTTCGCGGTGCCGGGCATTGTGCTGGCCACCATCTTCGTCACCTTCCCCTTCATCGCGCGCGAGCTGATCCCGCTGATGCAGGAACAGGGCACCGAGGATGAAGAGGCCGCGCGCTCGCTGGGCGCCGGCGGCTGGCAGACGTTTTTCCGCGTCACGTTGCCCAACGTGCGCTGGGCGCTTCTGTACGGCGTGCTCCTTTGCAACGCGCGCGCCATGGGCGAGTTCGGCGCAGTGTCGGTCGTCTCGGGCCACATCCGGGGGCTCACCAACACCATGCCGCTGCACGTGGAGATTCTTTACAACGAATACAACTTCATCGCGGCGTTCGCCGTGGCCTCGGTGCTTGCGTTCCTGGCCCTGGTGACGCTGGCGATCAAAAGCGTGCTGGAGTGGCGCCACGGCGGCGACATTTCCGCCGCACGCGCCTGAACCGAAGGATACCCGCCCATGGCCGTCATCGACATTCAAGCCGTGTCCAAGCAGTTCGGCGCCTTTGCCGCCCTGCGCGACATCACCATGTCCATTCAGGATGGCGAGCTGGTGGCGCTCCTGGGCCCTTCGGGCTCGGGCAAAACCACGCTGCTGCGCATCATCGCGGGGCTGGAATTCGCTGACCAGGGCCGCGTGACGTTTGAAGGCGTTGATGCCGCCAGTTCCATGGTCAAGCGCCGCGTCGGCTTCGTGTTCCAGCACTACGCGCTGTTCAAGCACATGAGCGTGTTCGAGAACGTGGCCTTCGGCCTGCGCGTCATGCCCAGCGCCCAGCGCCCCGCCAACGCCGATATTAAGCGCCGCGTTGAGGAACTGCTGGAGCTGGTGCAACTGGGCAATCTGGCCGGGCGCTTCCCCACGCAGTTATCGGGCGGACAGCGCCAGCGCGTGGCGCTCGCGCGCGCGCTGGCCATCGAGCCGCGCGTACTGCTGCTGGATGAACCCTTTGGTGCGCTGGACGCCCGCGTGCGCAAAGACTTGCGCCGCTGGCTGCGCCGCCTGCACGACGAGATGGGTTTAACGAGTGTATTTGTCACCCACGATCAGGAAGAAGCCCTTGAACTGGCCGACCGCGTGGTCGTGATGAACAACGGCGAGATCGTCCAGTCGGGCACGCCCAGTGACGTTTACGACGTGCCGGCCACGCCCTTTGTCTATGAGTTCCTGGGTAACGTGAACCGTATCCCCTGCCGGCTGGCCAGCGACCGGGCCAGCTTCTGGGGCCAGGAGATCGCGGTCGAGCGCATCGCGGGCCCGTCACAAAAAGGGGAAGGTCTCGCTTACGTGCGCCCGCACGACATCGAGGTGGTGGACGGACGCAGCGCTCTGGGCCAACCCGCCATCGTGCGCCATGTCTCGGTCTTGGGCTCGGTGGTGCGGGTGGATTTGGCGGTGGACGGCGTGCCGCACCTGGTGGAGATGGAAGTCTCGCGCCAGAAGTTCCAGCAGTTGGGCTTACGCGCCAGCAACGCGGTTCAAGTGCGCGCCCTGAACGCGCGGGCGTTCCCGGCGTAAAACCAAACTCGGGTCTTGACCGGGCACGGTTCTTTCCCCTCAATCGGGGCCGGAAACCAACGGTTCAACGGCCCGAGCAGACGTCATGGCGAAAAATGCGATTGCGCCCCTGTCCATCGCTGACGGCGCGCGGGATATTGCGGGTTTTGCGCAAAACCTGGGGGCCGATTTCGCGCGCTATGGGTTTGCCGTCGTTTCCGACCACGGCATCGCTCCATCCGTCATTGATGACGCCTTCGACCGCACGCGGGCCTTCTTCGCCCTACCCGAGGATGTGAAACGCCGCTATCTCATTCCAAACGGCGGCGGCCAGCGCGGCTATACGCCGTTTGGGATTGAAACCGCAAAAGGGGCGGCGCGTGCGGATTTGAAAGAGTTCTGGCACGTGGGCCGCAACCTGCCCCTAGGCCACAAGTTCGCAAGCTTCATGCCCCCCAATGTG
>JAEUKM010000090.1 GCA_016793085.1 Rhodospirillaceae bacterium | reverse complement strand
AGCAACAATCCTTCTTCGGGAATGCCAAAGAACGTGAGCGTCGCCGCGATTACCACCAGCGAGGCCCGCGGCACGCCGGCCATGCCCTTGCTGGTCAGCATCAGCAGCATCAGCATGGTAAGCTGCTGGGCGACGGTCAGCTCGATGCCGTAGGCCTGGGCGATGAAGATGGTGGCGAACGTGCAGTACATCATCGAGCCGTCGAGATTGAACGAATAACCTAGCGGCAGCACGAAGCTGGCGATGCGCTTCGGCACCCCGAAGTGCTCCAGCCGTTCCAGCGTCTTGGGGTACGCCGCCTCGGAACTGGCGGTGGAGAAGGCCAGCAGCACCGGCTCGCGGATGAGGCCCACCAGTTCCAGAATCCGCCGCCCGATGACCAGGAAGCCTGCGAACACCAGCACGCCCCAGAGAATCCCCAGCGAGACGTAGAAACCGCCGATGAACTTGAGATACGTGGTGATGATGCCGAGCCCTTGCGTCGTCACCGTGGCGGCGATGGCGGCGAACACGGCAATGGGCGCGAACTTCATCACATAACCGGTGATCAGCAGCATCACCGAGACGATCTGGTCCAGAATCTCGGTGATCTTCTTGGCCCCCTCGCCCAGGGCCGATAAAGCCACGCCCACGAACAGCGAGAACACCACGATTTGCAGAATTTCGTTGGTGGCCATCGCTTCGAAGAAGGATTTCGGGAAAACGTGGGTGATGAAGTCCTTCAGCGTCAGGGAACTGGCTTTCACCGCCACGCTGGCCCCGCTTTCGGGCAGCGGCAGGTCCAGGCCCACTCCGGGCTCCATCCAGCCCACCATGATCAGTCCCAGCAGCAGCGAGACCACCGAGGCCGTCAAGAACCCGGCGCCGGTCAGGACCCCGATGCGGCTGAGCTAAGCCGCATCGCCCACATGGACGATGCCCACCACCAGGGTCGAAAAGACCAGCGGGCCGATGATCATTTTGATCAGGCGCAGGAAAATATCGGTCAGGATCGAAAAGTAGCCCGCGATCTGCTTGGCGGTGGCGGGGTCGGCGTTCTCGTTGCAGAGATAGCCGACCAGGAGGCCGACGATCATGCCGATCAAAATATAAAGCGTGAACCGCCGCGACATCCCTTAATCCCCCAGTCAACTCTTGACCGGGCAGAGTAAAGCACAGGCGCGGCGCTTCAATACCTGATTCTGCCGCTACAGCGGCTTGACTATTCGGCCGCGATAGGGTCGGCGTCCGTGTCAGCGGGCGCTACGTTGCCCGCCGGGACGGGCTCGGCCGTGTCGATCGAATAGCCCGCCGCGCGCACGGTGCGGATGATGTCCGCTCCGCCGTTTTCGTTCAGGGCTTTGCGTAAACGCCGGATATGCACGTCCACCGTGCGCGGCTCGACGTAGATGTCGGCCCCCCACACGCCGTTCAGGAGTTCCTCGCGGCTGAACACCGTACCCGGGCGCTCCATGAAGAACTGCAGGAGGCGGAACTCGGTGGGCCCTAAGTGAATGTGCTTGCCGGCACGGCTGACGCGGTGTGAGTCGAGATCCATCACGATATCGGCGAAGTTCAGCACGCCCTTGGTCTGCGAGGGCTTGGCGCGGCGCAACAGCGCGCGGACGCGGGCCATCAGCTCGGGCATCGAGAAGGGCTTGGTCAGGTAGTCGTCGGCGCCGACATTCAGGCCGCGCACCTTGTCGGTTTCCTCGTTGCGCGCCGTCAGCATGATGATCGGCACATTGCGGGTTTCCGACTTGCGGCGGAGCTGTCGGCAGACTTCGATGCCCGACATGCGCGGCAGCATCCAGTCGAGCAACACCGCATCCGGCGGCGTTTCATCGGCGATAGTCAGGGCTTCCTCGCCGTCGCCCGCTTCGGTAACCCGGAAGCCTTCCTTCTCGAGGTTGTAGCGCAGCATCGTCACCAGGGAGGCTTCGTCTTCGACGATCATGACCGTGGGTTTCATCATGGGTTCTCTCCAATCTCAATCAGGCCGTGGGTGGATGAGGGAAGGGAAAATCAAAGGTTGTCGGCGTCCCCTGTTTCGGGCGCCGTTCGGCCAGCGCCTTCCCCGCCACCAGGAATTGAATCGTTTCGGCGATGTTGGTGGCATGGTCGCCGATGCGTTCTAGGCTTTTGATGCAGAACAGCAGATGCGTGCATGTGGGCACGTGGTCCGGGTCCGAGAGCATGTCGGACAGAAGTTCTTGGAACACGCTGGTGTGCAACGCGTCGATGTCGGCGTCGCCGCGCCAGACGGCTTCCGCCTTGGCCAGATCGCGCTCGGTATAGGCGTCGAATACGTTTTGCACGTACATCCGCACCAGCCGTCCCATCTCGATCACGCCCGCCACCGCAGGCACCGAGCCGAAGCCCTGAATGACGATGGTGCGCTTGGCCACGTTGGCCACGTAATCGCCGATCCGTTCTACATTACTGGATATTTTCAATGCTGCGACAATTTCGCGCAAGTCCGCTGCAACGGGCGCATGGCGCGTTAACAGCGCCATGGCTAAAGCATTCACTTCGGTCTCGATATCGTCGATTTCCGCGTCGGCTGCGATAATCCGGGCTGCCGCCTCGGTGTCGCGGTGCTCCAGGGCCTCGATGGCAGCCGCCAGTTGCGCCTCGGCCAGACCCGACATTTCCGTGAGCCGCTTGGACAACGCCCGCAGTTCCGCCGCAATGCCGCGTTCGGCGGGATGTTCGGTCGAGAAGTGCGGTGCGTGGGTGCCCATACCTGTCCGTTATTAACCGAAGCGTCCGGTCACGTAATCCTGTGTGCGGGGCGATTTCGGCGTCTGGAAAATCGTCTCGGTATCGCCGTATTCGATCAGGCGGCCCAAGTACATGAACGCCGTATTATCCGACACGCGCGCCGCCTGCTGCATGTTGTGCGTGACGATAACGATGGTGTAGTGCCCCGTCAGTTCGTTGATCAGGTCTTCGATCTTGGCCGTGGCGATGGGGTCAAGCGCCGAACAAGGCTCGTCCATCAAGAGCACTTCCGGGTCGCCGGCGATGGCGCGGGCGATGCATAATCTCTGTTGTTGCCCGCCCGACAGGCCAAGCGCGCTATCCTGCAAACGGTCTTTCACTTCGTTCCAGAGCGCCGAGCCCTTCAGGGCGCGCTCGACCGTTTCCTCCAGGATCGTCTTGTCGGTGACGCCGTCCACCCGCAAGGGGTAAATGACGTTTTCAAAGATCGACATGGGGAACGGGTTGGGCTTCTGGAACACCATGCCCATGCGTTTTCTCAGTGCGATCACGTCCGCGCCGCGCGCATAGATGTTCTCGCCCTGCAACTTCATCTCGCCGGTGATCTTCAAGCCGTCCACCAGGTCGTTCATGCGGTTGATACACCGGAGGAGAGTGGACTTGCCGCAGCCCGAGGGGCCGATCAGCGCCGTCACCAGGCCCTTCTCGATCGGCATGGTCACGCCGTGCAGCGCCTGCGCTGCGCCGTACCACAGATTGAGCGTGTTGATTTCCAACACCGTCCCCTGCCCGCCTTTTTTGACGTGGTAGATGGTGTCGTCGAAAGTCAAGGTTTGCACGTCCATGTTCATTTGCGCCCCTTAGAATTGACTGCCCTTGAACTTCCGCTTGAGCTTGTTGCGCACCATGATCGCGGTGATGTTCATGATGAAGATAAGACCGATCAGCAGCATGGTGGTGACGAACACCATGGGCTTGCCCGCTTCCGAGTTACGCGACTGGAAGCCGACGTCGAAAATGTGAAAGCCGAGGTGCATGAAGCTGCGCTCGAGGTGCACGAAGGGGAAGAACCCGTCGATGGGCAACTCCGGGGCCAGCTTCACCACACCCACCAGCATCAGGGGCGCGACTTCGCCCGCACCGCGCGCCATGGCCAGAATGATGCCGGTCATGATGCCGGGCAGCGCCCGCGGCAGCACGATGTACTTGATGGTTTGCCATTTTGAGGCGCCGCAGGCCAGCGAGCCTTCGCGCATCGAGCGCGGCACGGCGGCCAGCGCTTCTTCGGTCGCCACGATCACCACCGGCACGGTCAAGAGCGCCAGGGTCAGCGACGCCCACAGCAACCCGCCCGTACCGAAGGTGGGATTGGGCAAACGCTCGGGGTAGAATAGCTGGTCGATGGAGCCGCCCAGCACATAGGCGAAGAAGCCCAGGCCGAACACGCCGTAGACGATGGAGGGCACGCCCGCGAGGTTATTCACCGAGATACGCACGAAGGCGACCAGACGGCCCTGCTTGGCGTATTCGCGTAAATACAGCGCCGTGATGACGCCGAAGGGCGCGACCGCAATGACCATCAGAAGCGTCATGGCGGCGGTGCCGAAGATGGCGGGCAGAATGCCGCCTTCGGTGTTGGCTTCGCGCGGTTCGTCGGAAACGAATTCCCACCAGCGCGAAATGTAAATGCCGATGTTATCGACCAGGTCCAGGTTGTTGGCGGCGTAAATGCGAACGATGGCGTCCATCGCCATTTGTTTCTCGCGGCCGCCGATTTCGACAAAGGTGGCTGTATTGCGGCTATTGATGTCGCGCAGGCGGGCGGCTTCGTCAGCCAGCACTTTGTATTCAACTTCTAACGCCTTCGAACGTTCTTCAAGTTCGCGCTGGGCGGCCACGTGGGCGGGGCTGTCGCGGCCTGACTTCAGTTCGGCGCGGCGCACGTCCAGGCGCAGTTCTTCAAGTTTGTGGTTGATACGACCAATGTCGTCCTTCTCGATCTGGGCGATACGCGCGCGCCGGTCGCGGGCGGCTGTGTGGGCCTCGCGGAAGGCTGCGTTGCCGATATCGACCGGTTCGATTTGTTGGCCGTCGATGTTCATCGACTTCAGACGCGCGATCAGTGGGCCCCATTCCACACGTTCGGCGAACAGAATGTCGGCCGGCATCTCGGTCTTGGCGACTTCGTAGTCCGATACCCAGCGGAAGTCTTCGTTGTAGATGTCGTAGTTACCGGTGCGGTACAGCGTGCGCGAGGCAAATCCGTCGTTGTCCTTAATGGCTTGCTGCACCTCGGGCTTCAGCGTTTGCAGGATTTCGGGCTGAACTTTGTAAAGCTCGGTGCGGCTGGGCTCGCCCGCCGTCACCGTGCCGTCGGCGCTGGTCACAACCGCCACATCCTTGGGCACAAAGGTCGTCACGCCGTTCCAGAACACCATCAAGAGAAAGCTGATGATCATCAAACAGCCCAAGGCCAAAGCGCCGCCCAAGGCCCAGGTAAACGGTTCGCCGCGCGCGCGCAGGTCGGTCATACGCACGGTCGGCATGGAGATGGGAATCTCAGCGTCGGGTGCGGCGGCGGATTTGTTCACGTATGCGCTCATGTCCGTTACCCTTACAATTGCGCCGTGCGCTTGCGGAACCGCTGGCGCACCAGTTCGGCCAGCGTGTTGACCACAAACGTCATCACGAACAAGGTCAGCGCCGCCAGGAACAGCATGCGGTAGAGCGTGCTGTCGCGCACCGCTTCGGGCAGTTCCACGGCAATATTGGCCGACAACGCGCGCAGACCCTCGAACAGGTTCCACTCGATCAGGGGCGTATTGCCTGCCGCCATGACCACGATCATGGTTTCACCCACCGCGCGGCCCATGCCCACCATGATAGCGGCGAACACGCCGCTCATGGCCGCTGGTAAAATCACCGACGTCGCCGTCTGCCAGGGAGTCGCGCCGCAGCCCAACGAGGCCGCGCGCAGATGCTCGGGCACTGAGTTCAGCGCATCTTCAGCGATGGTATAGATGATGGGAATGACGGCGAAGCCCATGGCGAAGGCCACGACCAATGTATTGCGTTGCACGTAGGTGTCGACCACGCCGCCGCGCACGTCGATGCCCCAGGCGACGAACAAGCTGGCGATGGCGTAGCTGAGGATGCCCGCGATCACCAAAGTCGCGGCCCAGCGGATGAGATCGGCCATACCGGCTGCAAAGCGGTTTTTCGAGCGCAGCAAGGCGGTCAGCTGTGCGCCGGCCACCTGGCCTGTCAGCGTCCACACGCCGATGAACACCACCGGCAGCAACACCAGGGCCGTGAAGGGCGCGCCGCTGCCCACGGTGCCGTTGGCCCAGGCCTTGAAGTCGCCGCCGAAGAACACGACCTCGAGAACCGGTCCGGCGGCGTAAGCCAGATAACCGAACAGGATCAACGAGGTGATCATTCCGATGAATTTGGTCAGCCCGTCGTACTTGAGCTGGAATTGGTAGGGCGTCAGCTGCCAGATGTACGCGCCGAAGAACAGGCCCAGCGGGATGACGAAGAAGGCCATCATCACCGCGGCGATCCAGGTTTCGACGATGGGCGCCAGCACCAAGGCGGCAATGAAGCCCAGCACCACCGAGGGCAGCGAGGCCATCATTTCCATGGTCGGCTTCACCACTGCGCGCACCCTGGGGTGCACGAATTCGGAGGTAAAGACGGCCGCCCCCAATGCGATCGGCACGGCGAACAGCAGCGAATACACGGTCGCCTTGATGGTGCCGAAGATCAGCGGGATCAGGGAGAGCTTTGGCTCAAAAGCATCGGTGCCGGCCGAGGATTGCCATGTGTATTCCGGTCCCGGATATCCTTCGTACCAAACCTTGCCGAAGATGGTTTTCAGCGTGGTTTCGGGGTGCGGCACGTCGAAGTCCCAGGCATAGGCGTTTCCTTGGGCATCGACCGCCAGCACGGCATTCTGCCGCGGCGCCAGGGCCAGGGTTTCATAGGTAGGGCTTGTTCCATCGGCAGGGCTCAAGCGCAGCAGAACCTGCTCGCTGGTGCCGTGACGCAACCAGATATTTCCTTTTGCATCGGCGGTGGCGAAGGTTTTGCCGCGCTGGCTAACGTCCATGCCAACAATGGCTGCGGGCTGTGGTTCGAGCACTTTGCTGCGAATCAGATGGAAACCGTCGCTGGTTTTCACGTCCGGCCCGCCGGGCAGGCGGAAATAGATATTCACCGAACCGTCCGAGCCGCCAACAACAATGGACTGCTCGCCGATCAGGAAACCGAAGACGTTGATGTCGGCTTCACCCGGCGCCAGATCGAGGGTTTCAGCCAACTCAGGTATATCAAAGTTGCGCGTGTCGTAACGGTAGACCGTGCCCGATTTTTCGGCGATGTAGACCTGGTCGGCCTTCTCGGTCATCAGCACGTCCGAGACCACGACACCTTCCTTCAAGCCCGGCAATTCAGACGTGGTCAGCGTCACCGTTTCCTGACCGGTCATGAAGTTCTTTTTGGTTTCCGAACGCGTGACACGGCCAATGCCCTTGTCGTCGATGGTGATGAACGACTGCGAGGGGCGCTCGGCGGTGCCGCCGACACGGTAGTCCAACGCTCTGATGGCTTCGCCGCCCGGCGTGATCTGCTGGGGTGTGCCTAATTCCACTTGCACCACCGTCCGCCGCAACTGCGTATCGGAGATGGGCGTGTAAATGCCGGTTCCGTCCGTGAAATCGCCGCTATCGCGCAAGGGCTTCAACTCGGTAGGCGCGTCG
>JAEUKM010000004.1 GCA_016793085.1 Rhodospirillaceae bacterium | reverse complement strand
TTGAAAGTAACCAAACCGGCTGCGCGTGTGGTCGGCATTGCTTGCGATGTTACGGACGTGGCCCAGGTGGAGAACTTGTGGCGGCAGTCGGCCAAGGTGTTCGGGCGCATCGATATTTGGATCAATAACGCAGGGCTCATCAACAAATACCGCAACGTCGGCCAGCTTGATCCCGCCGATATTTCCAATGTCGTCGCGGCAAATCTCTCCGGGGCCATGAACGGCACGCGCGTCGCCGCCAAAGCGATGGACGCCCAAGACGTGGTGAACGGTGCGCGCGGCGCGATTTACAACTTCGAGGGCTTCGGCTCCGACGGCATGACGCGCCCCGGTATGTCAGTCTACGGCTCCACCAAACGCGCGCTGACCTATTTCACCGGTGCGGCGGCGAAGGAACTGAAAGCCAAGGGCATCATCGTGGGTGCGATCCAGCCCGGCATCGTCGTGACGGAGCTGGGACTGGGTGAGGCGTGGGGGCAGCCCGCCGCCGCAGTGCGCGCCAAAAAGAAGTTCGTGATGATGTTCGGTGACCCGGTGGAGCCGGTGGCATCGTTCATCGCCGAAAAGGTGCTGGCCAACACTACGCCCGGTGCGCGCATCAATTGGTTGTCGCTGCCCAAGCTGCTCTGGCGTCTCGCCACCTATAAATTCATCAAGCGTGACCCGATTGCTGAAGCCGGTTTGGCTTAAATCGCGCATTTTAATCCTAAGTCATTGTATTTAAGCACTTTTCATTCGCCCGACCTGTGAACGGGCGCAGAAGAAAACCCTCTCTTTCCCCTCGAATTTGAAGGTCATAAGAATATGATGTTCTCGCTGGGGGGAGCAGAGCGAAACGCATTGGTATCGGCGCGCGCTCATCCCAGACCGATTGCGACGAAATAATGTGAGAACGAGGACGTTCGGAATGGCCGCTGCACAATCCGCCGCTCAGAAGAAAACAGGCGCTTCCTGGCAGCCGCATACCTTCACGTGGGAGCAGGTGAAGGCCAACGCCGAAGCCTTGGTGCCTGTGTTTGCCGCCCGCGCTGCCGAAACTGAAAACTTGCGCAAGCTGCCCCAAGAGAACATGGATGATCTCTACAAGGCGGGCCTGCTCAGCGTGGTGACGCCGAAGCGTTACGGCGGCCTGGAGATGGATTGGCCGGCGCTGCCCGAGGTGGCGCGCATTGTCGCGCGCGGCTGCCCGTCGACAGCCTGGATCGTCGCCGTGGTGGGCGGACATGCCGCTATCGTCGGGCGTATGCCGCAATACCTGCAGGATGAAATGTTCGCTGCCGGGCCGAACCAGTTGTTCGTCACCGCGTCCGCCCAGACGACAGGCACGCTGACTCAGGCCAAAGGCGGCGTGACCGCCAACGGTATCTGGCGTTTCGCTTCGGGCTGCGACCATGCCGACTGGATCATGGTCAACGGCGAAGTGATCAACCAGGACGGCAGCAAATCCGGGCGTATGGTCCGCATCATGACGCTGGCCGACAAAGTGGAGATCGTCGACAGTTGGCACGTGGCGGGCATGAAGGGCACGGGCTCGAAGGATCTCAACTTCAACAATCTCTTCATCCCGGACAGCCACGTGCTCGACTCGCCGCCGAACTTCGCCGCCGGACCGCCGGGCGCAGAAGTGAATCCCGAAGGTTATCTGTACGATGTACCCTTCGCGCCTTACTTCTCAAGCTGGCTTCTGGGGCCGCTCTTGGGTGCGGCCGAGGGGGCTTATGAGGCTTACCGCGCCATGACCAAGGGCCGCGTCGGCTCGATGGTGCAATACACATCGACCGTCGCGCAAATGCCGACGGTGCAGGAGCGCCTGGCCGAATCTTACTGCGAGCTGGAAGCGGCGCGTGCGCTGTATGACAAGCACAACAAGTTCCTGCATGAACGCGGGGCCGCCCGCCGCAACATCGCGGTCGACGAATTCATCGATTCCGGCCGCGAGCGGTCCTACATCGCGCGTCTCTGTTACAACCTGGTGCAGCGTCTGGTGAAGCAGATGGGTGCTGTCGGCATTTATGACACCAACCCGGTACAGCGGTTTTTCCGCGACCTGGGCGTGATGCAGAACCAGTTGGCCGTGAACTGGGACGTGCACATGCTGAACTTCGGCCGCCGCCAGTTCGGCCTGCCCACGGGCATGGACCGCCTGGACAACCCGCCGCCCGATAAGCCCTGTTGGGGCCTCGCGCATGGGAAAGCTAAAGCACCCTAAAACGGGTCAGCCTTAAGCGGTTTACGACTTTGTCCCTGCTCCGTAATATCGATGCGGGTGTTTGATCAGCAGGGGGCTTCCTGAAATGCCGATCGCTTTTTTGCGCTGTCTGGGCGCGGCCGCCATGGCGGCGCTTATACTTTCGCCTGCGGTATATGCGCAGGATAAAACGCTGAACCTGTATATCTGGTCGGACTATCTGGCCGAGGACACGTTGGCCAACTTCA
>JAEUKM010000403.1 GCA_016793085.1 Rhodospirillaceae bacterium | reverse complement strand
ATGCCCGCTTCGGTCATGCCGTAGCGTTCCAGGATCGCGTGGCCAGTGCGGGCTTCAAAGTTTGCGAACGTTTCTTCCAGCAGCGGGGCCGAGCCCGAAATGAACAGCCGCATGCGAGCGCATAATTCGCGGCTGAGCTTCGGGCTGGTGAGCAGGCGCACGTAATAGGTGGGCACACCCATCATCACGGTCGCGCGTGGCAGGTCGGCCAGCACGTCATCGGGGCTGAACTTGGCATGAAACAGCATCGGCGTGCCGTTCAGGATCGTGGTGTTCAAGGCCACGAACAATCCATGGGTATGAAAAATCGGCAAAGCATGCAGCAGCACGTCATCGGGGTTAAAGCCCCACAGCTCATGCAGCGTCAGCGCGTTGGCGGCGAGGTTGGCGTTGCTCAGCATCACGCCCTTGGGCTTGCCGGTGGTGCCCGAGGAATAGAGGATCGCGGCCAGGTCATTACCGGCACGTGAAACAGGCGTATGCGCTGGCGGGGCTTTGCGCGCCGCGTCCATCAGCGTGCCGTCGCCGCTGATACCAAGCGTCAGGTAGGCGGCAACGCTGCACTTCGCGGCCACAGCGGCGAATTGGGGCGAGGCCGGGTCGCCCACGGCCACGCGCGCTTCGGCGTCGGTGACGAAGTATTCCAGTTCGTCGTCGCGGTAGGCCGAATTGAGCGGCAGGTACACAAACCCGCCGCGCAGGCAGGCGAGATACAATGCCACGGCCTCCGCACTTTTCTCCACCTGCACGGCAATGCGGTCGCCTAGTGTGGCTCCCGCCGCCGTCAGCGCATGGGCCATGCGCGCCGAGAGCACGTCGATATCGCCGTAACTTAAAATGCGGCCATCGCGCAAAATCAAAAAGGGTTTACTGAGGTCGGCGGGAAAGCGCCCGCGCAAAAGATCGAACAGGCCGCCGCTCACTTACGCCGCCATGTCTTTCAAGGCGATGGCTGCGTCCGCGAGCTTGGCCGGGTCGGGCTTCACCTTGGCGGCAATCAGCTTTTTGGACTGTAGAAAATCTTTGCTCATGTTGACGGCGTTCACGGCCACCAGCACGCCGTTGCGCAGCTAGCAGGCCGAGAACTTGCGCTCGGCCATGGAACCCCTAATGACAATGGTGTCGCCGGGGTCGTTGATGCCGGTCATCTGCAGTTTCAGGTCGTACTGGTCCGACCAGAACCACGGCACCTCGGCGTATTTTTCGGGCTTGCCCAGCATGTGCAGGGCGGCGGCCTTGCCCTGGCTCAAGGCATTGGGCACCGATTCCAGGCGCAGGCGCCGGCCCAGCACATCGTTCGGGTGGTTGGTGCAATCGCCGGCGGAATAGATGTCGGGGTCGGTGGTCTGGGCGAATTCGTTGACGACGATGCCGTTGTCTAGGGCCAGGCCAATGCTTTGCGCCAGTTCCACGTTGGGAATGATGCCGATGCCGACGATGGCGAGGTCCGCTGGAATGGTCTGGCCGGTGCTGCACACAACACCCGTCAGTTTGCCTGTACCGCCGAAGGACGTGACCGTGGCGGCGGTGATGATCTTCACGCCGGCTTGCGTGTGCACATCGGTATAGAACGCCGACATTTCGGGCGAGGTGACGCGGCTGAGCACGCGGTCGGTTGCCTCGATGACCGTCACATTACAGCCGCGTTTCACGGCCACGGCGGCCACTTCCAGGCCGATGTAGCCGCCACCGACGATGGCGATGTTTTTGCCTGCCGCCACCTGGGAGCGGAAACCCAGCACGTCGTCGATGTTGCGCAGGTAATGCACGCCTGTCAGGTCGGCGCCGGGGCAGGTCATTTTGCGCACGCGGCCGCCGGTCGCGATCATCAGCTTGTCGTAGGCCAGTGTCTCGCCGCCCGGCAACGACACACTCTTGCCAGCACGGTCGATGCGTTCCACACGCGTGGAGAGCTTCAGCTCGATTTTGTTTTCGGGGTAAAAATCTGCCCCGCGCATGTACATGCGCTCCAGCTCGGCCTCGCCAGCCAGAAACGCTTTCGACAAGGGCGGGCGTTCATACGGCACATAGGCTTCATCGCCGATCAGCACGACGCGGCCCTCGTAGCCGTTCTGGCGCAGCGTGATGGCGGTTTGGCCCCCGGCTTCTCCGGCGCCGATAATGACAATTGTATTCGCAGTCATGGCGATGTGTTTGCTGTTCCGTATTGAAATGAATGCAGCGGCAGGTCCGTGTTAGCGCCCGAGTTAGCGGATGCCGAAATCCTTGATCTCTTCGCCCGCCACCAACCGGTCGATCTGCTCCTGCGTCAGGCCCTCGTTGCCTTCCGGGCCCACGGGGCGGGGGCGCGCGGTGTCGCCGCGGCGGTCCTGGCCTTCGGCCATCACTTCCATGCGGCGGCGGCGGTCGGGCCCGAAGTAGGCCTTGGAGTCGATGAATGGTCGCGGCCGTTCGATGACTTCACGGATGCGCAGGAAAACGCCCTTGGCGGTGATGGGCTTGGCGATGTACTCGGTCACGCCGCAATTGCGCGCGCCGATCACTTTTTCGCGCCGCGTTTCGGCGGTGATCATGATAATCGGCGTGAAGCGCACGTTGCCCTTGTCGTTGCGCACGGCCCGCAGCAATTCCACGCCGTTCAGCGGCGCCAGCCAGTATTCCGTCAGCACCACATCGGGCGGGGCCTGGCGGATGATGTTCAGCGCATCCTTGCCGTTGTCCGTCTCGTCGATCATTTTCGCGCCCAGCGTTTCCAAAACGCCTTTGATCAGGCGGCGCATATACGCCTTGTCCTCGACCACCAGGAACGAGATCGGCTTCAAATAATCTGTTGTAACAAGCGCCATCGCTACGGATCTTTACAGCAACCTTCTGTCGCGCGAATTGGTCCGCGCTGATAGACTTTGCGGGTCAGGACTCGGCAATAGCCCATAAGGTATTCTTTTTCCTGAAAAATTCAACTTTGCGAACGCCTCTTAATACCCTTTTGACCCATCCCGAATTGACCCTTCCATGCCGCCGTCACAGACATCCGCCGATCACCCCACCGCCCGCCTGGCTGCTCACGCCCCCCGGACCTGGCAAAGAATGTTATCGGGCCGACGCCTGAACCTAATCGAGCCATCGCCGCTTGATATTGAAATCGAGGACATCGCCCTAGGGTTGGCGCGCAACACCCGCTGGAACGGACAGACCAAGGGCCCCCACGCCTGGAGTGTGGCCCAGCACAGCGATTTTGTGGTGGAGATCGTGCGCAGTTTAAAGCCGAAAGCATCTGCCAAGCTACTCATGGCCGCCAAACTGCACGATGCCTCCGAGTACGTGACCCACGACCTGATTACGCCACTAAAAGCTGTAGTGGGGGACGTCTTTAAGGAACTGGAAAACCGGTTAACGCGGGCGATTTTTGTCCGGTTCGGCCTGCCGCCCGTCCTGTCGCCCCAGGACAAGAAACTGATCAAGAAGGCCGATCATATCGCCGCCGCCACCGAGGCCGTGCAGCTGGCCGGTTTCTCGGACAAAGAATGCCGCACCGTCTTAAGGTTCAAGGAGCAGCCGTTAAAAACGGTAAAGTTAACGCCGGTGCCGGTGGCGGAGGCCGAACGGCGTTTCCTCGAGGGCTTTCAGAAACTCGAACAAGCCATCGCCCTCGAAGCGCGCTAAACTGCGCCCCTGATTTCTTCGGGAGGAGGCGTCACATGGGCTTACAGCGTTCAACAGTGGGTTTGATGATTTATGCAGCACTCGCGGGCGTCTCCGCGGTGGCGCTCTCGGCGTTCGCGGCGCACGGTTTGGAGAAGGTTGCCCCCACCGGCGCGCAAGGGGTGGCGTGGTTCGTACAAGCCACCGATTTCCAGATGAACCATACGCTCGCCATCATGCTGCTGGCGTTGCTCACCGACCGCTTCGTCGAGGGTTTGTCGCGCAAACTGCTGCTGGCCTCGGCGGTGCTGATGGCCATCGGCATCATTCTCTTCGCGGGCAGCCTCTATTCGCTGTCGTTCAACGGGCCCGGCGCGCTCGCCCCCCTGGGCGGCTTCAGCTCCATGACCGGCTGGATCATCATGGGTGTCGGCGGCATTGTGGGCTTGAAGCGCGGCGAGATCGGTACGGGCTACCGCACGCAGCCGCAGGCAGCAGAATAACCTCGCGTCTTTAAAAATTACGGGCCGCGGTGAGGATGCAGCGCGGCCCGTTTCTTTTATAGCAGCACTATTTACGGCCCCAATTTTTATGGACGGGGTTCCTCGATCAGTTCCGTCAATTCGCCTGCCGGGCCGATGAAAGTGGCCGCGCGCTTGTCGCCGTACAGCTTGGCGGGCGGGGTGATGAATTTCACTTTCAGACCGTCGAGAGAGTTGACGTTGAAACTGGTCATGGCCACGCCCGGCGGCAGTTGCCCGTCGGCTTTGGTGCGCGCCTTGGCGCTGGCTGGATAACCGTCCACCTCGATGTTATTGCCTTTCTCGGCGGCGCGGGCGAGGCCCAGCATGATCGGCGTATCAAGCGGTAGGCCTTGGGCCTTGGCG
>JAEUKM010000082.1 GCA_016793085.1 Rhodospirillaceae bacterium | reverse complement strand
AACTCCAGCCAGAAGATTTGCTTGAAATCCTCGACGCCCATCCAGGTATTTTTCTGCTGGAACTCGGGGTACTGCTGATAGGCCGCGAACTCCTCGGCCCATTCGGCGTCGTTGAGCGGCGGCAAAATGTGCAGCGGCTTCCAGTGCACCATGGAGAGGCCAGACTCGGTCAGCCGTGTGGCGCCGCCCAGCACCACCATGAGGAACACCATGGCCGCGCAGACGAACAGCCACCAGCCGATGGCGCGGGCCTGCCGGGGGGTGGGGGCGGTGGCGGAAACGGGCATGGGTTCAGGCGTCCAAATTCTGGGCCATGGTTTAGGCTAAACCGCTGTCAGCGACAAGGAACAGCGGTGCAACATAGCGGGGGGTGAACACCTTGGCTTTTCAGGCGCTTAAGCAGCCTGTAGACCTGTGGCATGACCGCCGCAGATTCCGCGCCGAAATATTATAAAGTGTCCGTCGTGGTGCCCATGCACAACGAGGCCGGGGCCGTGGCGCGACTGCTGGCCGAGATCGATGCGGCCCTGGCGGCCAGGGGGCCGTTTGAGATCGTGGTGGTGGATGACGGCTCGCGCGACCGCACGCCTGATGAACTTCTGGCCGCGCAAAAGCAGCACTCGCATCTACGGATCGTGCGCCATGAAACGAACTGCGGCCAAAGCCAGGCGCTGATCTCGGGCGTGGTGGCCGCACAAAGCCCCTGGATCGTCACATTAGACGGCGACGGCCAGAACGATCCCGCCGACATCGCGAAATTGTTCAGCGCACGCGATGCCGCACTGTCACCCGCGAATACCTTGTTCATCGGCCACCGCACCGCGCGGGGCGAAGACGGCAAGGCGCTGGCCTCGAAACTCGCCAACGCCGTGCGCGCTTTCGTGCTGGGCGACGCCACGCCCGATTCCGGGTGCGGGCTGAAATTGTTTCACCGCGATGTGTTCCTGGCCCTGCCGCGCTTCGATGCGCTGCACCGGTTCATGCCGGCGCTGGTGATCCGTGCGGGCGGGCAGGTGGTGTCGGTGCCGGTGTCGCAGCGCCCGCGGAGCTATGGCCGGTCGCATTACGGCATCATCGGACGCGGATTGCTTGGTCTCGTGGACCTCTTGGGCGTGTGGTGGCTGATGCGGCGTTCCACGCGTCCAAAAATCATCCCGCCAGGTTAACGTTCAATCCCCACCGGGTACTGCTTGTAGGCCGCATCGTAATAGGGCGTGCGAGCGTAGAACCACGCCAGCCGCGCGCGAGGGTCTTTGGCGAAAGCGTCGTCCGCCGCCACCTTGGCTTCGAATTCGGCTTTCAGCTTGGGGTCGGCGGCCATCATGCGCTCGGCCAAGGGCGCCATGACGTAGCCCTCGGCGTATTCCGTGCGCTGCATGATCTCGGGGAAAAAACCCCAGGCGAAGAAACTGTCTTCGCTTTCGGGGTCCAGCAGCATCACAGCCAAATCGCCCAAGTCCTGATCGGTCGGCACGCGCACGCTGCCCGCCGGAAACGTGACTTGCTGTGCCGCGCGCGTCGCGGGGCCGGGCGTCACCAGGAACCGGCCTTCGAAGGGTTGAGATGCGTGCTTGGCATCGGGGAACTTCACCATTTCCACGGTCACGGTTTTTTCGGCATCGAAGGTTTCAAGCCGCAAGCCCTGCACCTTCAGCCGCTCGATCACCTCGGCCTTGGTGGGCGGCACGATGTAGGCCTTGGCGCGGTTAAGCTGGATGGTCGCGCGCGACTCATACAGCGGCACGTTGGCGGCGGGGGCAGCTTTGCCCAGCCAGCGCACTTCCGTTACGCCCGAAGCAGGCGAAGACCACATTTCGTGCGCTACCGGCAGAAATTCCACGGTGCGTCCGGCTTTCTCCTCCAGCGTCCAGGCCGTCGGCAGTTGCGCGGGCCGCGCGGCTTTGTCTTTGGCGGCGGTGGCGCGCAAAGCAGCTCCATCCCGCGCCAGGGTGGCCAGTGTCTGCTCCAGGAGCACGTAGGTGCCCAGCACACGGCGGCGGTAGTTCTTGAGTGAGTGGTTCTCGATCAGCACCGAGGCCATGTGGATGATGTCGCCGTAGGTCTGCGAGAAGCGCGGCGAGAAGCCGTCGTTCACGCGGCCCGCCATAGGGTCGCGCGGATCGCGTTCGAAGATCAGCGGGCCGGGCGTATGGCCGTTGGCGGTCAGGGCGGCGTCGGCGTCGCGCCGGAACACCTCGCGCATCCACTGGGCGATGTTGGGCGAGGCGGCCCAGTTGCCACTGTCGCCCTGGAAGCCATAGGTAATGTCGTACTGGTAATCCATGCCGTCGGTCACATGGGCGTCCATGTAGAAATCGGGCTTGTAGGTCTGGATCAGACGCAGCATGGCGCGCATCTCGGGCGCATCGGCCTTCACGTAATCGCGGTTGAGATTCAGGTTCTGCGCCGTGGTGCGCCAGCCCTGCGAGACGGGCCCGCGCTGGTTGGGCCGGTTGTACATGCCGCTGCGTTCATGGCCGTCGATGTTGAAGACGGGCACGAACAGAAAATTCACGTTCTCGATCAGCCGCGCCTTGCCCTTGAAGGCGATGTCACGCAGCAGCATCAGACCTGCGTCCTTGCCGTCGATCTCGCCGGAATGAATGCCGCCCTGCACCAGCAGCACCGGCTTTGCCGGATTGAGCTTGGGGTCGGCCGCCCCCGGATCGTCCATGCTGACGATGGCCACCACCATGTCGCGCCCCATGGGTGTTTTGCCGAAGGTCTTCAGCCGGATCAGCGGCGACACTTCGGCCATTTTTTTCAGGAATGCGATTGTATCGGCGTAATTGGGCGAGGCCGTCAGGCCCGATTGCTCGGACGGCGTGATCCAGCGGTCGCGCTTGCCGACAACCAATTTCTCACTTTTTCCCTTCCAGGGCAGGTCCGGGGGAAGTGTGGCGTTGGTGGTGTAGTCCACATCTGCGGCCTGAAGCGTTGTCGCCCCCAGCGTCAGGGCCGCCAGGATTGCTGCGATGCGATGCAAGGCCATGTGATCTCCCGGATTCTTACTTGGCGTCGACTCGAAGGCGTCAGCATGCCATGTTTTGCGCCCGGTTTTCATGTACGAAGTGACGAAAAAAAGAGGGTATGCCGATGAAGCGTGTGCTGTTGAGCGGTGTGGCGGTGGCTTGGGTTTTTTTGGCGTTACAGACAGACGGCTTGGCGCAGTCAGCGCTGCCGCAGCCCACGCCGTTACCACCCGCGATTGCCGCGCCGCAGGACATCCCCTATCCCGGCACCATCAGGCTTGAGATCGATGCTACCGACACGCAGCGGCGCATTTTCAGCGTGCGCGAGACCATCCCCGTGCAGGGTGGCCAGCGCATAACACTCCTTTACCCACAGTGGCTGCCCGGCAACCACGCGCCGCGCGGCCAGATCGACAAACTCGCGGGCCTGATCGTCACGGCGGGCGGCAAGCGCGTGGAATGGGTGCGCGACCCGGTGGATGTGTACGCGTTCCATGTGGACGTGCCCGTGGGTGCAAAAGAAGTTGTGGCCGAGTTCCAGTTCCTCTCCGCGATTGAAGCCGCCCAGGGCCGCATCGTCATGACCAGCGAGATGCTGAACTTGCAATGGAACAGCATGGCGCTGTACCCGGCGGGTTATTACACGCGTCAGATTCCTGTGTCGGCCAGCGTGAAGTTGCCCGACGGCTGGAAGTTCGGCGCGGCGCTTGAGGTAGCCAAAGCCGAAGGCAGCACGACCACGTTCAAGACCGTCTCGTTCGAGGAACTGGTGGACGCACCCATGTTCGCGGGCCGCCACTTTGAACGGATTGCGATCGGGAGTGACGCCAACCCGGTGTTCCTGAACA
>JAEUKM010000373.1 GCA_016793085.1 Rhodospirillaceae bacterium | reverse complement strand
GGGGCGGTTTTCTTTGCTGCCTTCTTTTTGATCTTGGCTTTCTTCGTTACGGTGTTTTTCACGGCCATGATGGTCTTTTCCTTCCCGGCTTAAAGCGTTTTTGTCGGTTGCGCTGCCAACGCCACGGTTTGGCTGTTTTGGCGGTCGGCGAATACGGCGCGGTCCAGTGCGGCCAGATCGTTGGCGCGGATAATACTGCGCAGTGATTCCACATAGGCCTGCCCGCGCCCCGAATACTTGGTCAACGTGCCCGCCAGCACATGCCCATCCAACGCGCCGCGCGCGTTCAGCATGTTGGCGCGCATGTGGCGGAAGTTCTTGTAGGCGCGGTGAGTGTTGAGGTTATGGGCGTAAGACAAGGTGGATTCGTAGATGTCGTTGAAGGCGCGCACGCTATGGGTTTCGCCCACACGCCGCCCCTTGGGAACAATTCCGGCTTCGTCGTTCCACACCCACTGGCCGTAGAGCGCATTGCCCTCGGCGGCAAAGCGCGACAGGCCCCAGGCGCTTTCCTCGGCGGCTTGCGCCAGCACCAGCGATACCGGCAAGGGCGCTACGCGCAGCAGCAGTTCATCGGTGACGTCGGTCAGGTTCAGCGTGGCGAAATCCACCGGCGGGTCTTCGCTTTCCACCGGTTCCCCGATCACTTCGTACACCTTGGCCAGACGTTCCAGTTGGGCGAGATCGTCCCCGGTCAGTTTTTCCTGAAAGCGTAATTTGCGCGCGGCGGCTTCCACTTTAGCCCGCTCGCGCATGATCTGTTCGTTCACGGCCAGCACTAGGGGCAATACGGACCCCAGGAACAGGCTTTTGCGCCGTTGCACTTCGGGCACCTGGCCCAGATCGTCGGGGATGGAGCGCACCAGCACGCGCGGTACGCCCTGGCCCTGGCGCACGCGGGCGATGTCGTAGTCGATGCTGGCGAAGGCTTCTTCCAGGTTCGCCACCACCAGCGGCGCGTCGTCCGTGCCCACCTCCACGTGCCAGCGCTGGCCAAGATCAGTGAGCGGCCCGGATCGCTGAAAGAAAACCACGCCGATCACGGTGACGCAGACAGCCGCCGCCGCCAGCGCCACCATCGCGCGCTTTGTGAGGACGGTCCGCAGAGAAGAGATGTTCATCCGTCGCAGCCGGCGGACGCGGGGGCTTTAGTTGATGGCTTCGACTTGCAGCACTTCGGGAACGTAGTGCCGCAGCATGTTCTCGATGCCCATTTTCAAGGTGGCGGTCGAGCTGGGGCAGCCCGAGCACGAACCGCGCATGTGCAGGTACACCGTGCCGCTCTTGAAACCCTTGTAGATGATATCGCCGCCGTCCTGGGCCACGGCCGGGCGCACGCGCGTATCCAGCAATTCCTTGATCTGCGAGATGATCTCGGGGTCGATGCCGTCGTCGTTGAATTCTTGCGTGTCGTCGTCACCCGCACCGCCGCCCACCGCGGCTTGGCCCGAGGTGAAGTGGTCCATCACCGCGCCCAGAATCATCGGCTTCATGGTCTGCCAGGATTTTTCCTCGGCCTTGGTGACGGTGATGAAATCGCTGCCCAGGAACACACCCTTCACGCCGTCCAGCGCGAACAGGCTTTTGGCCAGGGGCGAACGCTCGGCCGCGTCCGACGACGTGAAGTCGGCTACGCCCGCGCCCATCACGTCGCGGCCCGGCAGGAACTTCAGGGTCGCGGGGTTGGGGGTTTCTTCGGTCTGAATGAACATCGGGGCGGTCCTTGGGTGATCGAGAGGGGGACGATCGGGCCTTGTGGCTGATCAAGCTTAACTGCGGCGGCCGGACGTTACCCTTACCTATGACCGCTACGGTCTCCAAGCAAGGCGAACCGCTGTGGCCGGTCAGGTAAGGTTGTCCACCTGTTGGTCACTCAAGTGCCCCGGCACGATGGTTACGGGGATGCGGATCTTGCCCGCGAGCTTGCCCGACAGGCCCGACACCAGCACGCCGGGCCCTTCGGGCCCGGTACCAGCGCCCAGCACCAGCACTGAGATGGTGGGGTCGTCGTGAATGACGGCCAGCAACTGCTCCATGGTGTCGCCCTCGCGCAGGATCACCAGCGGATAAGTGCCGGTCTGGCGGTAAACCTCGCCCGCCACCGCCTTCAGCACTTCTTCCGCTTCGTTGCGCGCTTCGCGTTCCATCAGCTCGCCGATAGTCGCGAAGTAGTGCGAATCGCGCTGGGGTACATTGTAGAACAGCACCACCACACCGCCCGTGTGCAAGGCGCGGCGGCAGGCAAAGCGCACGGCCGCACGCAGCTCGGCCGAGCTGTCCACCACCAGCAAGAATTTGCGGATCAGCGCTGTGGTCTTTTCCGGCGGCGCGGGGGCGGTATCGCTCATGCCTACACCCGCCGGAAGGCGGCGCTCGCCGCCCAGCCCGCTGCCGCCGCCAGCAAAATGGACAGCAAGCCGTAGATCACACTGTAGTCGTGGGCGAAGTCGTACACGTCGGCGCCGAAGCCGATTTTGCTGATGTTAAACGGTACAATTTCCGCCGCCGCCACGGTGCCGTTGCGGAACAGGTACACCTCGACAAAATACGTGCCCGTCGGCACGTTGGCCGGAAACAGAATGCGCGTGCGGAACAGACGGTTCGATGTGGTATTCACCGAGCCCAGGCCCT
>JAEUKM010000356.1 GCA_016793085.1 Rhodospirillaceae bacterium | reverse complement strand
TCGATTACTCGGACTGGTCGGTGCCCTACACCCGCAGCTTCAAGATCGAGAAGACCGAGGTGATCTACAACGGCCTGCCTGTCGGCAAGTACAATGCGCCGATCATCGAAGCCTACGCCCAGGCCATCGACACGGTACTGTCCAAGAGCCTGAAGCCCTTAAACCAAGTGGCCGACGCACAGTAAACGCTGCCGATATTTATCTTCTGCCATACCCCGCCAAGTGGAGCTTTGATTCTAACATTCGCAAAACTGCCTCCCGAAACGCGATGCGAATGTTAGAATCGGACCACTAGCCTTAGACAGGGCGGGGTTTTTCTTTGTGGGATGGGTATGTCTGCCGTGATTACACGTCACTTCCTGCCGGTCGGGAACGGCAGACAGGTTCACTACCGCCGCGCTGGTTCCGGACCACCGCTCGTGATCATGCATCCCTCGCCCAACTCATCGGCCAGCATGACGGCGGCGATCAACGCATTCTCGGATGTATTCACCTGCATTGCGCTGGATACGCCGGGTTACGGGCTGTCGGACGACATCGTGGACGACCCCACCGAGCTGTGGGGCTATGCCGATGCCCTGGCGCGCGTGCTGGATGCTTTGAGCATCCCGAAAGCGTTTGTGTACGGCGCTGCCACAGGCGCGCAGATCGGCATTCAGTTCGCGCGCCGGTATCCGGGCCGCGTGCATACATTAATGCTGGATGCCAACGGCGACTTCGGCGGCGAAGCGGGACAACATATCGCCGAGGGTTACTTCCAGGACATCGCGCCGGTGCGCGACGGCACGCATTTGTTGCGCATCTGGGACATGTGCCGGCACCTGTCGGTGTTCTTTCCCTGGCAGTCGACCCTGAAAGCCGACCGCATCAACGCCGACGTGGCCTCGCCCGAGTTCATCCAGCATTACGTCAACGACTACCTGCGCGCCGGGCCCAACTACAAAAAGGCCTATTACGAAGCCATGGTGGTGGAGACGTGGGAGAACACTCGCCAGGTCACAGTGCCCGTGGTGATGACGCGCAATGCCGGCAGCCCGCTGTTGCCCCACACCGATGCGCTGATCGGCAAAGGATTGCCTGCCAACTTCAAGGTTCTGCCATGCACGCCCGCCGACAGGTACGCTGTTCAAGCGGCCGAGATGCGCCCGCGCGCTGGTCAATCGGGCTTAAGCGCGCCGCCAGCGCCGCCGGCCGATCATCTGAGTGCCGATGGCGCGCAGAATTTCTACATCGCCGCGCGCGGCGGGCAGTTGCGCGTGCGCGGAAACGTGCACGGCCCCGGGCGGCCCCTCTTGGCGCTGCACGACCCCGCCGGGTCCTCGCGCCTGGTGGAGCCTATCGTCGCGCCTTACGTCGGCACACGGCCGGTACTGGCCCTGGACCTGCCGGGCAACGGCGAGTCCGACAACGTGATCGACACCGGGCGTATCACCTCGGCGGCCTACGCTGAAATTGTCACCGAGGCCCTGCGCAATGCGGGCTTAAGCGAGGTGGACGTGATCGGGCGCTACTCCGGCGGGCCCATCGCGATGGAAATGAGCTTCCAGGCTCCAACGCTCGTGAAGCATGTGGTGCTGGCGGGTGTCGGGATTTACGAGGGCGAGGAGCAGAAAAACCTGCTGGCGCACTACACGCCGTCCATCGCGCCCACGTGGGACGGGGCGCACCTGGTGCGCGCCTGGGCGATCATGCGCGACCAGGGTTTGTTCTGGCCGTGGTTCAACCGCACCAAGGCGGGCATACTCTGGGCCGACAACGCCATCGACGTGGCGATGATCCACCTGCGTGTCACCGAGATGCTGAAAATCGGCGACCAGTACCAGAAAGCCTACGCCGCCATGTGGACCTACCCCATGCGCGAACGCTTGCCCCGCCTGAAAACTCCCGCGCTATTCGCCGTGCCGCCGTGGGAGCCGATCTATGCGCACAACGCGGCGTGCGCTGCCCTGGCCCCGCACGCCCGCGCCGCAGACCTGCCGCCGGCGATGCCGGATTGGCACAAAGTCCTGACCCCGTTTTTCACGGCCTAGCCTTCCCTTAAGTTGTTCGGATTGCAGGTGAATTTTCGCTGCGCCTGCCCTTGACGCGGCGGCAATTCCGCCCAAAATAACAGCCATGACCATCATGCCGAATGCGGGTGATGGCTGGCCCTCAAGGCCGGATGAAATGTCTCGCTCGACGATGAGGAGACTGGAGACGACATGACACGGGTTTCTGTTTTTTCGAGCCCCCTGCTGTTGGGGTTCGAACACATCGAACGGGTTCTGGACCGCGCCAACAAAACCGCGGCCGAAGGGTACCCCCCTTACAACATCGAGCAGACGGGCGAGCACAAGCTGCGCATCACGCTGGCCGTGGCCGGTTTCGCCGATGAGGATTTGTCGGTGAACGTCGAGGACAACCAGCTTGTCATCCGCGGCAAGCAGCAGGAGGACACCTCGAACCGCATCTATCTGCACCGCGGCATTGCCTCGCGCCAGTTCACGCGCAGCTTCGTGCTGGCTGAAGGTATTGAAGTGCGCGGGGCGGCCATCACCAACGGCCTGTTGCACATTGATCTGGAGCGCCCGGTGCCCCAGCCCAAGGTGACGCAAGTGCAGATCAAGAACCTGAACGCCAAAACCAAACCGGCCAAAACCATCGACGTGAACCCGTCGGAATAACAGCCGGACCGCCACCAACGCAGAAAGATCAAGGCAGAAAGCGAGCACGCCATGTACGATGATGATGACAACGATTTAGAACAAGATAACGAAGCCCCCGAAACGGCGGCAAAGGCCGATACGGCCATCGGCTCGGCGCCTGTGGATTTCGCCCGCATGGGCCTGAACCAGATCGCCTACGTGCGTCAGGCCGTGGTGAACAACGTGCCGGTCTGGAGCATCTACTCGGCCGCGGGCGACGCGCTGGGCGCGGCCCAGACCTTCGAGCAGGCCTGGGGGGCCGTGCAGCAGAACAACCTGGTGCCGCTGAGGGTGCATTAACACCCGAAAGCATGGAACCGAACATAAGGTGCTGGGCCAAGCTCAGCGCCTTTTTTATGCTGGCCACGCGTTCCGGCGGCGGCGGCGGTTGGGTATAGTGACGGCCTTCACGCAAGGGGGTATGCCGCATGGGAATTCTCGCCACGGCCAGGCCGGTTGTTTTTGTCTGCACCAGCGACCGCCCAAAGGCGGTTGCGTTTTACCGCGACACGTTGGGGCTTCGGCAGACCGGTGAGGACGAATTCGCCGCGGTCTTCGACATTTCAGGCGTGGTGATGCGCCTGTCGACGGTGCCGGGCTTCAAGCCCGGCGAACACCCGATTCTGGGCCTGGATGTCGACGATATGCGAAGTGCGGTGACCGCACTGCGCGACAAAGGTGTCACATTCCTGATCTATGAGGGCTTCGGGCAGGACGAACTTGGCATCTGGACGGCCCCGGGAGGTGCCGCACAGGTGGCCTGGTTCAAAGACCCGGATGGAAATATGTTGAGCGTGAATAAAGCGGCTTAAGGTGCCGAGGTGTTTGTGGCGCTGAACTGTTTTTCCCGGCCGGAGGCTGATATAAAGCGCGGGCTTTTTTCGTGACGGCCATCAGTCCCCGTAGCTCAGCTGGATAGAGCACCAGATTCCTAATCTGGGGGTCGTGGGTTCAAATCCCGCCGGGGACGCCATTGCCCTACCAGCCGAGATGAAACAGAGAACCGTTTCATGCGTAGGTTTCAAATTGTTGGAACGGTACCGCCGTCGATCACATACTCCGTGCCATGGATCGCTCCAGCGCGTTCAGATGCAACGAATGCAATGAGGTCAGCGACCTCCTCGGGACGAGCTGGCCGGCCAATCGGTATCCCACCTAACGATTTCATGAGGTCTAGTCTGGCTTGAGAATTGTTAGTTCCTGATGCGGCAGCGAGCCGGTCGATCAGAGCCGACGCAGCATCAGTCTCTGTAAAGCCCGGAGCCACGCTTGTGACGCGAACACCCTTCGGTCCGACCTCGTTCGACAGACCTTTGGAGTAAGTCGAGAGCGCGGCTTTCGCGGCGGCGTAGGCGAGTGTCGCGTCGAAGAGTGGAAGGCGGCGCTGAATTGACGACACATGGACAATGACGCCGGAGCCTTGAGCGATCATCCCGGGCAGAAAAGCGCGATCTAGGCGAACGGAGGCAAGCAGGTTCGCGTTCAACGCCCGTTGCCAGTCGTCGTCCGTGAGCGCTGCATATCCGCCACCGGGGGCAGACGCCCCACCAACACTATTCACCAGAATATCGAGACCGCCGAGATGCCGGAGGACAGTATCGGCGACCAATGCTGTGCCATCCATCATACTAATATCCGCGGCTATGAAATGGACCCCGTCTTGACTTTGAGCGGGCGCGGCACGCGCCGTGGTGCAGACTTTCGCTCCACCGTCGCGAAGGCGCTGAACCACAGCCCTTCCAATGCCCTTCGTGCCGCCCGTCACCAACACGCGCTTGCCTGCGAAGTCACCGACCTTATTGGTCATGGCGCAATCTCCAGCCTTTGGATCAAGCCTCTCGCCACCTTGAAGCGGTAGCGAAGATCGATTGGACTGCCGGGGAAGTCGCCTGTCAGATGGGCTGTAACGACGGTTTCCTCATTGCTCTGCTCCGTGCCCGTCACCTCCGCCCGAAAGCGATACTTGCGGCCCGTCTCTTCCGCCCAGGCACGGACGCCAGCGCGCCCGTGAATGTCGCGGCCTTCATCCCGCACCGTGGCATTGTCGGCAAAGCAGGCGGCGACCCTGTCCGGCTCACGCGCATTGGCAGCGGCGAAGTAGGAAGCAATGGGCTCTGAAAGGGTTTTGGGCATGCAGGCCTCCTCAGCGATTGGTGTGGAGGCAACATGGGTCTATACTGCTGTTATGGCAAGAACAGACAAAAAAGTAGGGTACTCACCCACAGGTAAGTTGTCGGATGTGACGCCGGACATGGCGGCATCGGGGATCGAGGCCACGTTCCGCATGCTCGAAGGGCGATGGAAGATGGTGATCGTGTTTCATCTCTTCGATAAATCGGTGCTGCGCTTTTCAGAACTGGAAAAGGCGATCCCGGGCGTGTCGCAAAAGATGCTGATCCAGCAACTGCGCGATCTTGAACGCGATGGCATTGTCCAGCGCATCGTTTATCCGCAGGTGCCGCCTAAGGTGGAATACAAACTTACGGCTTGGGGCGAAGCGATGTGTCCAGCCCTCGATATGTTGCTCGAATGGGCAGCCGCGCGGCCAGCCGCAACAGAAGCCCAGGGAAAAGTTAAACGGTCGCTGTAGGGCCTGTCCGTTGCGAGGTGTTTACTTGTGGCGGTCGTGTTCTACGCACTGCTAGGCTCGCTTGAGCGTAATCCGCCAACGGTGCTTCGTTTGGCCTTTGGTGGCACACCATCAATCCACTCTCTGAAATAACTCGAATTTCCACTGCTGGTCTGAGATAAAAACGAGAACTTCGCAGCACTATTGGTGCTCGCCTGATACAACGCCGCAAATCTTAAACCTAACATCAGCTTGGGGATTAGCGTAAGCTAGCTGCACGGCTCGTGGCATTTGGGAAGCTTCCCATGTATCGCTTTACCGTTAAGCACAACATTGAACGCTTTCAGCGATTGCTTCACAGCGAAGTCGAAAGTTCGCAGCGTAAAGTGCTTGAAGAGCTATTGGCGAATGCCAAGCGCGAACTCTCCGCGCTGGAGGGGATTTGGTCGTGGACCTGCCCACATCTGAACATTTCGGCGTCGTTGGGCGATAAAGCTGAGAAAATGCTCGATCACGTCGTAACCTATAGCGGAGCAGACTACGGAAGCATGCAGCTATGGGACAGCGGAGATAACTGTCTGCGCCTCATTGCTCAATGTAACTTCGACCCTTCCTTTACGCACCAATTTGCGGCGGTACGCAAAGCGGACGGAACTGTATGTGAAGCGGCAATTAACGCGGCAGAAACAGTAGTCGTCGAGGATTTGGAAGCGACAGAGACGTTTGCTTCTTTGCGAGACTGGGCCCGTAAAAAAAATATTCGGGCTATCCAGTCGACACCCGTGTTTGGGCAATCGGGAAAGTTGATCGGTGCATTTTCGACCCACTATATCCGCCCTCATTCCTGTTCCCCCAAGGATCAGGAATTGTTCGCGCGGTGCGCGGCAGAGATGCGTAGCGCCTTTGCATAATTGGCCGCAGCAAGGGGCCGCAGCGGGATCGGCGCATAGCGGCATCAACAGCCGCTCTTGGATACATTCTAGAAGCGAGGAACATATTGTCGCTTGACCAAGACCCGCCAGCCCCCTCTGACTGTCTCTGGTGTGGCACGCCATCGCCGTAACGCCGATGCCGTTGGGAACCGGCCAATCCGGCTTACCTCGCCGTGCTGTCTTTAAGTGCCGTTACTAACCACCGCTGACTGCTAACACCTGATGCTCCGGGAATTGGGGCCGCTTGAGCATTACTCGCCACCGATTACTTGTTTCCAACGCACACCGAATAGGCTAACCCTTTTTGCATCGTCAGCCATGACCTCTGGGCGCTGACGGCAGAGAGTAGCGTGTGCTCCCGCCTCACATGACAGCGGGAGCACTTATGCCGTCCTCTGGTGAACGCTTTTCAAACTTGCTGTGCACAAAATGTCGGTGCAGCGGTACTGCCGAGTATAAAACGAATAACAGGGGCGAGGACGAGTTTTACGCGGCATCGCCAGGGTTCACCCCAATCAGTGATAAGGCGACGGGCAAAACATACTTCACCTGTAGCCGATGCCACGTGCGAGCAATCGAATTATAATTTTCTCTCCAGGTAGCCCGAGATGGTGCCGCATGCTCGGTCATGTCATGCGGCCTGTTCACATTTAGCGTGCTTGAGAGCGCTGCCTGCAAACGTTGCCAATCTGGCTCAACGCCTCAAACCTGATAGCGTGACCGCGCTCCGATTTGTTATGCTCGCTTGAGCGTGATCCGCCACCGCTGCTTCGTTTGGCCTTTGGTGGCACGCCATCGCTCGAAAGCCCGCAAAATCGGCGGTTTTCGAAATTACGCATAAGATAAAAAAGAGAACTTCAGCACGTCACAAGGTCCGTGTGCGCGAAGCCCTTGCTGTAATCGAGCACGGAAATGACTACCGGCGTGAGACGGAAGATCCGCACGTCCTCCGGCTTGGGCATCGGCATGGAAATGCCCTTTTGCTCGGGGTATCGCGCCATGAGCATGGCCAGCACTTTTTTCCCCTCAGCGGTATCCCCGACAGGTTGCGCACGCGCGGCCATAGATAGGCCGACGATTTCCATCACCTGATCGGGGTCATGGTCGATAGTCAGCGACACACGATTGTCGCTCGCAAGGTTCTTGGCTTTTTGGCTTTCCGGTCCGCATAGAAAATAGATCGTGAGGTCATCGTTGGCATAACCCACGGTGGTCGCTTGCGGCCAGCCGTCGGGGCGAAGGGTCGCGACCGTCATGATGCGGTGTTGGTCCAAAAGGGCCAGAATTTTGCACCTAATCGCGTCTTCCACTAATCGCCCCCTCCTTGTTTCAGGGATACCGCGAGCATCTCACCCAGACGTGGGATGAGCAGGAGCGTACGGACTGCGCCCAGCCCAAACCCGTCCAGGAATACGAAAGCAAAATAAGCCAGTCCTGCTCTTAGGAGTTCAAGCAAAGTTAACTAGTCTCTGTGCACCACGTTCCACAGCCAGGCGAATATCCATCCAATTACATAGCCGAGTACGGCCGTGACCAGCACGAGAGTGGCGGACTTCGTAAAATCGAATGGTTCAACAGAAAATGCCGGTTTCAGCATGTGCATCCAGAACACAAAATCTAGGATTGCTTGAGCGACCCCGGCAGCAACGAGCAGTGACCAGAACAGGTGCCAGCCGCCGATGACGGCGGCGAAAATCACCGCAACTCGGCCTGTGTTGAGCTTCTCCATGGAAAATCCTCCTGCCAATAATTTGGAACAATAAACTCTCCGCCTCACGTCGCCTTGATCCACATCAACGTGATGGACTGAGGACGGTGGCAGACTTTTTTAGGAAATAAGGGCAACCCCGCATGCAGGGGACCAATCCATATGAGGGCATTCTCGAAGGATCCGGCCGAACAACGGGGTTACCTGCGGTATTTCTATCGAGACTGGCGTCCGACCCTCGTGGGCAAACTTTGGAGCCGCACCTACGCTTGGGTTACAGGCCTAGGCGTGTTGCCTCAACTCCTAACCACCCTACAGATTATGAGCCGAGAAAGCGGTCGCCTCTATTCGACCGTGCTCGTCGTCGTCAATCACGAGGGCCATCAATATCTGGTCTCGATGTTTGGGGACACTTCGGAGTGGGTCAAAGATGTTCGTGCGGCAGGTGGAGAGGCACTTATTAAGCGGGGACGATCTCGCCCGGTCAAGCTCACGGAGATCCCCCCATGAAGCGCGCTCCAATACTCAAGACGTGGTCCCAAGTCGCTACAATCGGGCGCCAACATCTGACGGTTTCGCACGACGCGCCGGTATCCGCGTTCGAAACAATTGCAGTGGACCATCCCGTCTTTCGTATCGATGCAGTCGCATAGCCAGGCGCGTTCATTAAGACTGCAATAGTATAAGAGCGATAGCGACTGTCGTGGCCAATTTTTGCTAAGGTCGTTTGACCGAAATCCGCCAGCGGTTCTCTTTTCCGCCTCTGGTGGTACACCAGTTTTTCTTAGCGCGTAAGACGCGCTTAGAAAAACTGAGTGCCACGGAGGGCCGTGATTAAGGCCCGAGTGGGCACCACTCCTGCATATAAATGAGAGCTAGGCGTAAAATTCTAATGCCTCCCAATTTATCAACAGCCCTCGAGTTGTATGTATGTGCGTTGCCGTTCGGATTCTTCTTTATGATGAATTTAAGAGCTGGCAACACTTCGTGGTTTCACTGGAGCGTTCCTGTTATTACACGGAGAACAAAACCTGTTTCCTTTTGGTTGGTTCAAACATTTCACGGCATTATAGCGGGGCTTTGCACCCTAATTGCGACAGCTGTTCTATTTGGATTTGCTCCACCCTGATATCGCATTAAGGTCGCTTAACCGCAATCCGCCACAAGTTCCTAGTTTCGGCTTTGGTCGCACACCAATTGCGCTAAGATGCGGCTGCCGCGTTGCTCCGTATGTGGGTTGGCTCGGAGGGGAAGGCGTCCATGCGAAAGAACATATCCAACGTCGCCTTGCGAGCGCCGAAAGGATAGTCAACATCGCCGACAACCTGTGCGCCTGATACGAATGCGTAGCCACTACTGACGGCGCCAACAAGCAGGGATTTCGTGTACAAGCCGCTTGTATAAACGCGCATACCGCTGCGTTGGGCGGCCTTTGCAAACCCGTTCATCAGATATAGGTTCTGGCCAGGCGGATAGTCGGGATGAGCACTGAGGCCCACCGCGAACACGCCGTTGTCCGCGTATTTCGAAAACTCGTCCTCATTGAAGTTCGTGCGGCACAGTATTGTGCGGCATCGATTGCGAAGATAGCTCATAACGTGGCGGAGCCCGAAGCGAGTGGGTTTTTCGAGGTCGCTTAGAATTTCGACGACAAGGAACTTTCGGAGCGCCTCGGGAACATTGCCGATGGCTTCAATGTAGGCCGACAAGAACGCGTTATTTTCCAGCGTTCTCAGATGTACCGGCACAACCATCAAGGAGGGATTGGAGTCGTTTACGAGCGATTGCAGAACGCTTTGAGCTTGGAGAACGGTTAAGGCGTCTGTCCGAGCCACCTGCAATCCCGTGGGTTCGATGACTTTTGAGGATATCAGACTGGGACTCTCGTCTAGCACGCACCTAAACGCCGAAACCAGCTTACGGTCCACATCCCAAATCGGCTCAAAGCGGGCAATAGGCGTCTGGCTGCCGATTTCGGCGGTTGCAAGCAGTTCCTCCAGGCGCAACCGATATCCCCGCGACATGAGCTTGAAAGCTTCGGTTGCTAAGTACCGATGCTCTTTTACGTCGGCTATTGTGTTCTTCGAGGACAGGTCATCGTTCGCCGAAGCCGGCACTATTTTGGCGCGCCGGTACAAGGCGCCCCTTTGCTGTGCTGCTCTGCGCGTAACCATGGCATCGGCCATTTCTGGCAGTGCGATACTGCCAGGATGAATTCGGCGAATTTCGCGGCTGATGCGATCGATAATCACCGAGGTCCGCAACTGGCCCGCCGCAGGCGTCAATTTTGGCAAGTAAAGGACATAGTTACCCGTCTTGACCTGGCGGAAGTATTCGCCGTCGCGAAGATCGGCCTTGATGACCTCTTGGGCAATTCGGTCCGCGCGACGCATCAGAACCTCTTCGTCAAAGTACTTGTGAACAACAAGGTCCTTGAGAACGATCCTATGGACGCGCTTTGAGCGGCCCGGGTTTTTTATGGCGAATGCGTCGGCTGGAGTATCCAGGGTCTTACCGGCTTGGCCGGAGATGGGTAATTGCTTGTCGTTTGACATTGTGATGCCTCTGCTTCAAATCGCGCTCGCTCAGTTTGAACGCCGTTTACGGCAACAAGCTTTTGATGGCGGCCAGCAACTGAGTTGCATCGAAAGGTTTATTAAAAGTCGCGTCCGCTCCGAGGCGTTTCGCCGTCTCATGGATGACGTTATCTCGGGCGCGGCCAGAGCCAGACATGACGATGATCTTCGTGTTGGGAAGCTCACGCTTGAGGATGGTGATTGCTTCCATGCCACACATTCCGGGCAAGAAAATGTCGAGGATGATGCAGTCTGTTTCGCTGCGGCGCTCGAATTTGAGGAAAGCCTCGGCAGACGCAAAGCTCGCCGTGCCGAAGCCGGCGGCCTGCAGCAGACCTTCGGCAGATTTCCTGACCGATGCGTCGTCTTCAACTATGGCGATATTCGCGCGGCTCATAACAGAACTCCCGTATTCCAAGATGTGGGTGACCTTGGACTGGAACTAGGAGCAGCTGAGATGAACTGCCATTGTGTGCTGGTTGCGCGGTTATATACCCGCGAACAGGTAAACTGAACGACGGTATCAGCAGACGATGTGATCGGAGTTGAAATCGGGTGTGTCGGCGACTGAATAGCTTCGTTCGGCACGGCCCTGCGCCCGGTAATCTTGTTTGTCCCGCGTTCGATGTGATCAATATCGGCGGCCATCTTGTCCAGTTGGCGGGACCGGCTTTGGCTGAAGCTCAGGAAAATACAAGGATAGCTCGTCATTTGATCACTTCCTTTACACAAAGTTGTAAACGCTAAGTGTCTTCAATAACTCCCGCACCCGCCCTCGGTATTCACCAACCCCAAAACAACCGCGCGCACTAACGCCTGCTCACGCGTTCGCGCGTGAAGCTTGGTTTTCGCGTTCGAAAAATGAAGATCGACCGTTGCGACAGAAATCGCGAGCACGTGCGCAATTTGATGTCGCCGTAAGCCCTGTGCGAGGAGCGCGAGGCACTCCTTCTCACGGTTGGAAAGACGGGCTTTCCTATACACGCCGCATCACTCCAATACCGCAACTGCTCCGGACAACGACCTGGTAGCCGCATTTGACGTGCCCTCTGTCGCTCGATTTCGCCATTCCACAATCGATAGATTTGACTCGATACTAGTTAGGAGGCTCACTCATATCTACCTAGGAGGAATCATAGGTACGCGACTCTTCGTCTCATTTCGCGTGTCCGAGCGGCTTCAGCAGATCGCCGGATCGATCCGTCGTCTTCACCTATGTCGATATTTACACGGCTCAGTTCAGAACTTCCGTGGTCCAAGGTTTGGCTTACGTTGGACTGGAACGAAGAGGTGTGGAGATAAGCGGCTGTTGAGCGGCGGTTGCGCGGCTATGGCCACGCCGAGTAAAGCCATCTGTTGGCCATCGCGCCAGATCTCCGCTCCGGTCAAATCGCCTGTGGAGCGCTCGATGACCTCGCTTGCCCAGCGTTCGATGTGACCAAAATCGGCGGCCACAATGTCCAGTTGGCAGAGCCGGTTTCCATCGGAGTCTATAAAAATGCAACGATAGCTCGTTGCTGGGTCGCTTCCTTTGTTCGCGCGTGTCATGTCACAACTCCCGTGTTCCAAAGCGCGTGTTGCTTTGAAAGGACCTAAGAGTGGTGGGGATAAGCGGCCATTGTGCGCTGGTCGCGCGTTTCTAAACCCGCGTACAGGTCAGCTTAACGATGGTATAGGCCGATGGAGGCAGGTTCTAAGCTGGGGCGTCAGGCCGCGCAGTGGGAAAGCCGAGGTGATTGGCAATATGAATGAGATCGGCCAGGGACTTGGCTTGCATTTTTTGCATAAGATTGCTGCGGTGGACC
>JAEUKM010000315.1 GCA_016793085.1 Rhodospirillaceae bacterium | reverse complement strand
CATGAAGCTCTTGCGCGAAGTGGGCTACTACCGCGACCTCAAGACCGGCGAATTCCTGAAGGAATGGCAGAACCCCTACACCAACGAGACGGTGAAGGTGGTGCCCATCACCAACGATCCCTTCAACTATGCGATCTCGGAATTCTACCCCGATCCGCCGTCGTTCGGAGGGCTGAACCAGGAAAAGCCGCCGAAGATCCCGTTTATTTTAAAATGGACGCCGGTGGGCAAAACGCTGCTGCTCGAAACCGACATCCACCTGTTCTATCCGAACGCCCTGCAGCCCGATAAATGGCCGCGCGAGTCGGCGGGCAAGATGGTGCGGGCTTCGGAAATGTACCGCTACAACATCCGCATCGAAGACATGGCCGATGAGAGCAAGACCTCGGTGGAATACACCGGCACCTGGGCGCGCATCACGCCGTGGCTGCCCTGGATGCTGATGGGTCAGGCCCCCGGCCACTGCAACTATGAATGCTACATGGGCGGTTTCGACAGTATCGATTCCATCCCCAAGGATATCGTCGATTACACCAGGGCGAACTATCCGAAGTTCCTGACGCCGCCCGACAAGGACACGGGCCGCAGCCTCTCCAGCCTGGAAGTCTACGCCGAAACGCAGAAGCCCGCCCCGCCGAAGCAGCCGGGCAGCTAAAAGCTTAACCGTTCACGAAAAAGGCCGCCCACAGAGGCGGCCTTTTTTATTCAACGTTTCTTCTTTTTTGCTTTGGCCTTCGCGAGGCCCTTGGGTGGCGGCGTGCGGGTGAACTGCGGCTTACCCTTCTTGTCGTTGTAGAGAAACAGTTTCGCGTCCGGGTAGCCGACCAGGTCGGGCTCGTGGTTCGTGCCCACCTCAAGGAACGTCACGGGTCGGTCACCCTGGTTGACGAGATGATGGCCGTCCTTCTTGCCCTTGGGGAAGCCCGCGCACATGCCGGTCACCAATAATTGGGGGCCGGCGTCGGTGATCAGCGTCACTTCGCCGTCGAGCACGTAAATGAATTCATCATTCCCCGAATGCCAGTGGCGCATAGCGGAAGCCGCACCCGCTTGTAAGGTCGTCACGTTCACGCCGAAGTCGGTCAGGCCCAGCACGGCCGCCAGCCGCCGCTTGAAACGCCCCGCCACCACCTTGTCATGCGGCGGCGGATAAATCGTGCGTGACACCGCAGGCACTTCCAAAGGCTCCAGGGCCGGTGCCGCCACTGGAAACCGCCGTTTTGCTTTGGCCATAGTGATTCACCCCATACGTTCTCAAGAGCATTAGATTAAAGCGGAGAATGTTCTGACATAAACGCCCGAATTGTACTGGAGAGCTTGGCTGATTCTGAGGGCTTAATTTGGCCCCTGGTTTTGGTCATCTTCTCTCCAGATACCAAAGAACTGTCGCGTTTTGGGCGTACTAACGCTTAGTAAAATAGGTGCGATATAGAACAATGCATGCGCAGTTCCTGACTGATGGTGAAGCAGTTGACTCGCTGCCAAAACCGCTGCGCTCGGGCCGAGACACCACAACACAATTAATCCTACTCTCCAAACTGGGTTCTTTACCTTCAGCATGAAGTGCAAGGGTCTAAACGCATGATGCCAGAATTGCTTGTTCTCCGGCGTCGCCCAGCCGAGATATAGAAGCCAAGCGAACTGTGCAGATAGCACCCAAGTTTCTGCCGAATTAAGGCCGACTCCGCGGCTGTAGTTACGTTCGTAGACGGTCAACTTCTGAGGAAAGCCAGCGCTAACGTCGACCACGATTGCTACAAGGCTTGGTAATAAGATTGCTGCGAACGGAAGCGCATGATGGCCTAAGGCAAGAATGGATATTTCTTTGCCAGCCCACTTAGCGATGTTCTTGAAATAACTCAAATTTTATCGAACCTGCAAATTATGGTGCCAAAAAGTAAATCGCGATTCATATGTGTCAAGGGTACCTTTTCAATTCGGATTATCAGGATCACGCTGGATCAGGTTCACCAGCACTCCGTCCGGGTCCATGAACACCATTTCCGGCTGGCCCTTCTTTTCGGTGACTTGCAGGTGCGTGGGTGGGCAGACCACCGTGTGCCCGCCGTCCACCAGCTTTTTGTGCACGCCGTCTACGTCATCGCAGTAGAACACCAGGCAGGCCTCGCCGATGTTGATGGCCTCCTTGCGCTTGGCCACGGCGGGCGGGGTAGGGTTCGTCACCTCGAACAGCCCCACCATGCCCCGGTTGGGGCCGCCCTCTTGCTTGATGATGCGGTAGCGCACCTTGGCGCCCGCGGGCATGCCCAGCAGTTTCGCGCCCGCCGGGTGGGTGAGTTCGCCCTCGGCATAGGTGCCCGCAATGCCCAGGATACTGCGGTAGAACGCGGTAGAGCGCTCCAGGTTCGAGACAAACAGCGCAGTTCGCACCATCGAGCCTACGGCCATGATTCACCTGCTGGCATGGGTTGGGCGGCTACTGTGGCATGGCTTGCAAGGCCGCTAAAGTGCCGAAGCCACGAAGGCTCTAGGCAGTGAACGCGGCCCACGCCAGAATTACCGGCACCAAGAGTGGGGCGTTGATCGGGGAGGAAAAACGCATGGGCTATGCCAACACGGAAACCGAGTGGGGCACGATCGCCAAGACGCTGCACTGGCTGATCGCGGGGCTGATCCTGCTGCAGTTGTGCATCGGCTGGGTGTTGTTCGCCGAAGTGCTGCCGCCGCGCACGCAGGTGCGCCTGATCCTGTCGGCCCATGTGCCGATCGGCATCACGATTCTGGGCCTGGCCGTCATCCGGGTGCTCTGGCGCTTTGGCAACGCCCATCCGCCCATGCCCAACATGACGTGGTGGGAGCGGTTTCTGGCCCGGGCTTCGCACGCCTATCTGTATATCGGGGCCGTGGCCATGCCGCTGACGGGCTGGACGGCCACCAATGCCTTCGGGACGCCGGTTAAGTGGTTTGGCGGCATCGAATTGCCGCGCATCACCGCCAAGGAAGCGGTGCTGGCGCCGCGGCCCCTGACCACGCTGTTCTCGGAAGCGCATTTCTGGATTGCCGCAGGCCTGACGGTGTTTATTCTACTGCACGTCGCCGGAGCATTACGCCACCACTTCAGCCAGAAGGACAATGTGCTGGTACGTATGGCACCGGCGGGCTGGCTGAAGCCGCGCTGACCCAGCCGCAAGATATGGCAGAACCACACCGCATCCTATGTCGCACACGCATCCACATCGCCATCCGCCCCTGAAAGGCGGCATCAACTTCCGCGACTTCGGCGGTTACGACACAGCCGACGGCCGCCGCGTGAAGTGGAAGCACCTGTTCCGCTCGGGGCATCTGGCCAACCTCACGCCCGAGGACCACGCCCATCTGGATGGCTTCGGCATCGGGGCGATCTGCGATTTCCGCACCGACTGGGAGAACGACCACGAAACCACCGCCTTGCCTGAGCACATCCAGGCCCGCTTGCAGCGGTTCAATATTTGGCCCAAGTCGGCGCGCACGGCCAACGACATGGTGAAAGCTTTGGCCGAAGGGACCACCACCGACGCCGAGGTGTACGAAAGCCAGAACGTGGTCTACCGCGAGTTCGTGCGCGATTTTTCCGGGCATTACGCTGCCATGTTCCGGCACATCATGGCCGCCGAGGGCAAGGCGGTGCTGATCCACTGCGCCGGGGGCAAGGACCGCACCGGCCTGGGGGCCGCGTTCATGCATCTCACCTTGGGCGTGCCGGAGGAGGTGGTGCACGAGGATTACATCCTCACCAACCAGCACCCGCGCACGCAAAAGTTCATCCGCATCATGGCCGAGCGGGCCGCGAAGATCACCGGCAAGACCGACCCTGGCCATGTGGAGGAACTGTTCCCGCATTACATGAAGCTGTTCGGCGCGCGGGCCGACAGCTTGCAGGCGGCCTTCGACACAATCAAAAGTATGACCGGCTCCTTCGACGCTTACCGCCGCGACCTGCTGAAGGTGACCGACGCCGAGGCGGAAAAGCTGAAAGCCTGGTACTTGGAATAAAAAGGCATTTGGAAGACGCGAAATAAGGCCTTTCTAGGCCTTTTGGGCGGGCGATTCCTAAGCCTTTCCAAGCCCGCGCGCGCCCGCTATATCCACCCTATATATAAGCCTGACATAAGGGATCACCGCCGTGGGCCGTTCGCTCATCGACAAGCTGTGGGATGCGCACGTGGTCGCCGACCTGGGCGACGGGGCGGCGCTGCTGTACATCGACCGCATCTTCCTGCACGAACGCACCGGTTCGGTGTCGTTGCAGGAATTGAAAGCGGCCGGCCGCCCGGTGCGCCATAAAGAGCACGTGTTCGTGACGATGGACCACATCGTCGATACGTTCCCGGGCCGCGGCGACAAAACCCTGATGCCCACGGGCACCGCGTTCATCACCGCCACGCGCGCAACCGCGCTCGAAGCCGGGCTGAACCTGTTCGACGTCACCGACGACCGCCAGGGCATCGTTCATGTCGTTTCGGCCGAGCAAGGCATCACGCTGCCGGGCTTCACCCAAGTCTGCCCCGACAGCCACACATGTACTTTGGGAGCGTTAGGTGCGCTCGCCTGGGGCATCGGCTCCAGCGAAGGCGAACATGCGCTGGCCACCAAAACCCTGGCCGTGACCAAGCCCAAGACCATGCGTATCACCTTCAACGGCAAGCTGGGCTACGGCGTCACGTCGAAGGATATGATCCTGCACCTTATCGGCAAGTACTCGGCCAGTGGCGGCTCGGGCTACGCCATCGAGTTCACCGGCCCGGCCATTGCATCGCTGCCGCAGGAAAACCGCTTCACCATCTGCAACATGGCGGTGGAGTTCGGCGCGTTCTCGGGCGTCATTCCGCCGGACGACATTACGTTTGAGTATGTCAAAAATAGACCTTATGCGCCCAAGGGGGCTGCGTTCGATAAGGCGGTTGAATACTGGCGCACGCTGAAGGACGACCCCGATGCGGTCTACGACCGCGAGATCGTGATTGATTGCGCCGACATCGTGCCCACCGTCACCTGGGGCACCAGCCCCGGCCACGCGCTGAAGATCGACGGCACGGTGCCCGACCCCGCCGCTGCGGCGGACGAGAACACCCGTGTGTCCATGGCCAAGGCTCTCGAATACATGGACGTAAAGCCCGGCCAGAAACTCGAAGGCCTGCCCATCGACGCGGCGTTCATCGGCAGTTGCACCAACTCGCGCATCGCCGACCTGCGCGCCGCCGCCGCCGTGGTGAAGGGCAAGAAGGTTTCGCCCAGCCTGAAGAAGGCCGTGATCGTGCCGGGCTCGACCCAGGTGAAGAAGGCCGCCGAGCGCGAAGGTTTGGACAAAATCTTCAAAGAGGCCGGGTTCGAATGGCGCGAGTCCGGGTGCTCCATGTGCTTCAACGCGGGCGGGGAGGCCATGGGCGAGAAGTGGCGCGTGGTCAGCTCCACCAACCGCAATTTCGAGAACCGCCAGGGCCCCAAAACGCGCACGCATCTGGCCAGCCCCACCACCGTCGCGGCCTCGGCTTTGGCGGGCGCTATCGCCGATGTGCGGAAGTTGGGATGACCGGCATGCAGGCGTTATCGGCATATACCCCCACCCTCAGTCCCTCCCCACAAGGGGGAGGGATGACGCCGGAGCAGCCTTGCTGTTTTCCCTCGGGAGGGATCAAGAGTGGGGTGAATGCGCTAATGCAACGTGTGGCGCAGGGATAAACACCATGGAAAAGTTCGTCAGCCTCAAGGCCATCGCCGCCCCGGTGCTGCGCGTCAACATCGACACCGACGTGATCATCCCTTCGAAAGAAATGAAGGGCGTCAGCAAAACCGGCCTGTCGGTCGGCATGTTCGCCAACTGGCGTTATTCCGATGTCGCGGCCCGTGTCGAGAACCCCGAGTTCATCCTCAACCGCGCGCCCTACCGCCAGGCGCAAATCCTCTTGTCCGGGGCCAATTTCGGCTGCGGCTCGTCCCGCGAGCACGCCGTCTGGGCCATGAAGGAGTGGGGCTTTAAGGCCGTCATCGCCCCCAGCTTCGGGGCCATCTACTATGGAAATTGTGTCCGCAACGGCATTCTGCCGGTGGTGCTGCCCGATGACGCCGTGCAGGCCATCGCGGGCTGGGTGGAGCAGGACCCTGCCGCAAATCAGGTCGACATCGACCTGCCGTCGCAAAAAGTTCACGCGGCGGGCAAGTCCTTCTCCTTCTCCATCGGCGATTCTGATAAAGAGATGCTGTTGGAAGGCCTTGATCCCATCGGTGTGACGCTGAAGCGCGACCCGGCCATCCAGGCGTTCGAGGCCAAGGACCGTACGGCGCGGCCCTGGGTGTACATCAACGGGCCGACGTAAGTTTCCTGACGTAAATTTTCAAAAAAAGCTGAGTTTCATGGTCAACCGCCCCCAAGATTTCGCGCACGTCTACGAGCGTTTCCAG
>JAEUKM010000303.1 GCA_016793085.1 Rhodospirillaceae bacterium | reverse complement strand
GGCCGCGCGCCTGGCAGGCTATGCCGCGCGCCGGGCCGGGGCGGGGCTTCTCACCTACGCGGTGCCCGCGCGGGCGCATGCGATTTATGCCGCCGAGCAGCCAGGCGCCTTCGTGAAATCTTTGGATTCGGCGGCGGACCTGGATGACCTGTTGAGTGATCACCGCAAAAACACCATCCTGATCGGGCCCGGCTTCGGGGTGGGGCCTGCGTGCTCCACCCTGGTTTTGCGGCTCCTGAGCACGAACAGGGCGGTAGTGCTGGATGCCGACGCGCTGACGTCCTTCGCCGCCGATCCTGCCCTGCTGTTCGAGGCCATCAAGTCCCGCGCCGCGCCAACTGTTTTGACGCCCCACGAGGCCGAATTCCGGCGGCTCTTTGCAGCGAAAGGTTCAAAACTCGACCGCGCCCGGGCGGCGGCGGCCGAAGCGGGGGCCGTGGTGCTGTTGAAAGGGGCCGATACGGTCATTGCCGGGCCGGACGGGCGGGCCGCCGTGAACGTCATCGATGCGCCCAACCTGGCTACGGGCGGTTCGGGCGACGTTCTGGCCGGGGTGATCGCGGGCTTTCTGGCCCAAGGCCTAACCCCCTGGCATGCCGCGGCGGCGGGGGCCTGGCTGCACGCCAAGGCCGGGGCCCAGACGGGCGGCGGGCTGATCGCCGAGGACCTTGCGGACGCAATTTCAGAGTATTTATAAATAATATAATCAATTATTTATGTTTATATTCTCATGTAAAACATTGACTGAGATGGACCAACCGCTGGCGCTCTAAACCTAAAGGGCCTTGGGATGGCGCGGCTTTGGCTTGTGAAATGACGCGCACACCATTAAACGAGGGCGGCATTCCGGCGGGTTAGGGTACCCGAACAGCCCAGCGGGTGTGGTGGAATTGGTAGACACGCTAGGTTTAGGTCCTAGTGGCCGAAAGGCCTTAGGGGTTCGAGTCCCTTCACCCGCACCACGCCATTAGGTTTTAGCGACGCTTACGGGGATGACGCGCACGGCCAGAACCCGGCCGGGCGGTGGTTTGGAAATGCGGGTTCGAGAACACTTTAAAACGATTGCAAAGACGACTTTTGGGAGCACGAGACGAGGCCATGCAGATCACGGAAAAGAACGCTTCTGGGCTGAAGCGCGAATACAACGTTGTTATCGCCGCTTCCATTATCGAAGAGCGCATGACCGCGCGCCTTACGGAAGTGGGCAAGACCGTCAATCTGCCGGGCTTCCGCCCGGGCAAGGCCCCGATGAACCTGCTGCGCAAGCGTTTCGGCCAGTCTGTCATGGGTGAAGTGCTGGACAAGGCCATCAACGACACTGCCCAGTCGGTGATCGCCGAGAAGTCCTTGAAGCCCGCGATGCAGCCGAAGATCGAACTGGTCAACTTCGCCGAAGGCAAGGACCTGGAATTCGACGTGAAAGTGGAAGTGCTGCCCGAGATCGCTAGCCCCGACTTCAAGAAGGTCGAACTGGAAAAGCTGACGGCCACCGTCACCGACGAAGAGGTGACCAAGGCCCTGGATGAAATCGTTGCGTCCAACCGCACCGCCAAGTCCATTGCCGAGAACCGTAAATCCAAGAAGGGCGACGTGCTGCTCATCGACTTCGTCGGCAAGCTGAACGACGTGGCGTTTGAAGGCGGCACCGGCTTCGACACCCAACTGGAGTTGGGTTCGGGCCAGTTCATCCCGGGCTTCGAGGATCAGCTGATCGGCGTGGTCGCGGGCGACAAGGCCATCGTGAAGGTGAAATTCCCCGAGGATTACGGCGCCAAGGAACTGGCCGGCAAGGACGCGGTGTTCAACGTCACCGTGAAGGAAATTCAGGAATACGAAACGCCCAAGCTGGACGACGATTTCGCCAAAAAGCTTGGCGAGGACAGCCTTGAATCCCTGAAGGCCAAGACCCGCGAACTGATCCAGCAGAGCTACGACCGCGTCAGCCGCATGCGCCTGAAGCGCAGCCTGCTCGACAAGCTGTCGGACATGGAAACCTTTGCTGTGCCGGAAGGCATGGTGGACGCCGAGTTTGACGCCATCTGGCGCCAGATCGAACAGGCCAAGGCCTCCAACCAGCTCGATCCCGAAGACGCCAAGAAGTCCGACGACGACCTGCGCAAAGAGTACCGCGCCATCGCCGAGCGCCGCGTGCGCTTAGGATTGTTGCTGTCGGACGTCGGCCAGAAGAACAACATCAGCGTCACCCCGGAAGAATTGGGCAAGGCGGTGATGGAGCAGGCCAGCCGCTTCCGCGGCCAGGAGCAGGCGGTGGTGAACTACTACAAGAACACCCCCGAAGCCCTGGAATCGCTGCGCGCGCCCGTGTTCGAGGACAAGGTGGTCGATTTCGTTCTGGAACTGGCCAAGGTCTCCTCGAAGCAGGTCAGCGTCGAAGAACTGCAGAAAGACCCCGACGCTCCGGCGGCTTAAGGCCTAACCGGGCCCGTGGGGCCCGGCAGGTTGCGCGCCGCCAAAAGCGGCTTATCTATGTAGGCTCGGTCAGTTTTACAGGTTGGGGTAGGTCATGCGTGATCGCGATCCGATTGAAGTTTACAACAACACCCTCGTGCCGATGGTCATTGAACAGACCAATCGCGGCGAGCGGTCGTTCGACATCTACTCGCGCCTCTTGAAAGAGCGCATCGTCTTCCTGACGGGCGGCGTCAACGACACCGTCTCCTCGCTGATCTGCGCGCAGTTGCTGTTCCTGGAGTCCGAGAACCCCAACAAGGACATCGCCTTCTACATCAACTCGCCGGGCGGCGTGGTGACGGCCGGCCTCGCGATCTACGACACCATGCGCTACATCCGCTGCGACGTCTCCACGCTCTGCGTGGGGCAGGCGGCCTCGATGGGCTCGCTGCTGCTGACGGCGGGTGCGAAAGGCAAGCGCTTCGGTCTGCCCAATTCGCGCATCATGATCCATCAGCCCTCGGGCGGCTTCCAGGGTCAGGCGGCGGACATCGAAATCCAGGCCCGTGAAATCCTGACGCTGCGCTCGCGCCTGAACCAGATTTACGTCGAGCACACCGGCAAGACGATCGAGCAGATCGAAAAGGCCATGGACCGCGACAACTTCATGAACGCGACCGAGGCAAAGGAATTCGGGCTGATCGACGAGGTCGTCACCCAACGCCCGCGCCCCGAAAAGGGCGATGAAGGCAAGGCCAAGGACGAGGCCAAATCTTAAGTCCGATTAACCGAGTCGCCATAATTGACGTTGTTGCGGCGGGGTTTTTGGCTCCAAGCCGCCGCAACGGACCTACCGCTGGCCCCGGCCTGCGGATATGGCCCTATCGGCAGTTGATGAAACGAGTCGGCGGCCATTTAGACTGTCATTAACGTGGCCGTGATGTGTTTGTGTGAAGCTAACAATGTTGTGCCAGCCCGAACGTGTCGGGTAACATACGAGATATAGTGGTCAGGCGGTTGATGGCGACAATTTCGTGCGGCAAGGCCGACCGGCCAGGAGTTTAGACGATGACCAAGTCATCGAGCGGTGATTCGAAGAATACCCTGTACTGCTCCTTCTGCGGGAAGAGCCAGCACGAGGTTCGCAAATTGATTGCGGGCCCGACCGTGTTCATATGCGATGAATGCGTCGAGCTGTGCATGGACATCATCCGTGAAGAAAATAAGACGAATTTGGTAAAGTCGCGGGAAGGCGTGCCGTCCCCGCGCGACATCCGCAAGGTGCTGGACGACTACGTGATCGGCCAGGACTACGCCAAGAAGGTTCTCTCGGTCGCGGTGCACAATCACTACAAGCGCCTGTCCAACTCGACCAAGGGTGCTGACGTCGAAATCGCGAAATCGAACATCCTGCTGTGCGGCCCGACCGGCTGCGGCAAGACGCTGCTGGCGCAAACCTTGGCCCGCATCCTGGATGTGCCCTTCACGATGGCCGATGCGACGACGCTCACTGAAGCTGGTTACGTCGGCGAAGACGTCGAGAACATCATCCTGAAGCTGTTGCAGGCCGCCGACTACAACGTCGAGCGCGCCCAACGCGGCATCGTCTACATCGACGAAATCGACAAAATCAGCCGCAAATCCGACAACCCGTCCATCACGCGTGACGTGTCGGGCGAAGGCGTGCAGCAGGCCTTGCTGAAGATCATGGAAGGCACGGTTGCCTCGGTGCCGCCCCAGGGCGGGCGCAAGCACCCGCAGCAAGAGTTTTTGCAGGTGGATACCACCAACATCCTGTTCATCTGCGGCGGGGCCTTCGCAGGCCTGGAAAAGATCATCGCGCAAAGAGGCCGGGGTGTCGCCATCGGTTTCGGCGCCGACGTGAAGGCCTCGGACGACCGCCAGACCGGCGAGTTGCTGAAAGAGGTCGAGCCCGAGGACTTGCTGAAGTACGGCCTGATCCCCGAGTTCGTCGGCCGTTTGCCGGTGATCGCAACCCTGACGGACCTGGACGAAAAAGCCCTGGTCGACATTCTCACCAAGCCCAAAAACGCCCTATCCAAGCAGTACCAGCGCCTGTTTGACATGGAGAATGTGCAACTTACATTTACCGATGACGCGCTGCGGACGGTGGCCCGCAAGGCCATTGCCCGGAAAACCGGGGCCCGCGGGTTGCGTTCCATTATGGAAGGCATCTTGCTCGATACGATGTTCGACCTGCCCGGCCTGGAAGGCGTCGAGGAAATCGTCGTCAACGCCGAGGTCACGGAAGGACGCGCCAAGCCATTGTATATCTACGCGGCAGACCGCCGCGGCGATGTCGGAACGCCAGCCTGATCTGCCGGCCCGCCTGAACTGCTAAATGTATGCAGCGCCGGCTTGCCGGCAAGCGTTACCGGTACGGTCGAGAAATCGGCGCCTTGTGATAGGCGCCATGAAGAGGTGAGTGGTGAGCGTTCCCAAAGGTAAGTTATTCCCCGTCCTGCCCTTACGCGACATTGTGGTGTTCCCCCACATGATCGTGCCGCTGTTCGTCGGCCGCGAAAAATCGGTCCGCGCGCTCGAGGACGTGATGGCGGACGATAAGCAGATTCTTCTGGTTGCTCAGAAGGACGCGAGCCAGGACGACCCCTCGTCGAAGGACATTTACGACGTCGGCACGGTCTCGAC
>JAEUKM010000274.1 GCA_016793085.1 Rhodospirillaceae bacterium | reverse complement strand
ATATTGGCGATGTGGTCAGCCCCAATCCATTGCAGGAATTTTGCTTGATCTCGGCCAGTTTCCTTTAGAAGGCCAGCCAGTTCATTTGCTTGCGCCTGAGTGATGCTGAGCACTTCGCCTGCACTACCGCCGTCCTTATCGTGCTCGCTGTCTTTCTCCGGGTCGTCGCCGGTTTCGATCTGGAACAACTTGAATAGGAGATACTTGTTCGCGCCAGTCGCTGCTTTGTAGAGTCCCTTATCCCCGACGCCGTTCTTGTTCTTGTCTCCGCCAGTGCCGTATGCGACAATCTTTTCCGGCCACACCTCGCCGTCTTTGTGAGCAAGCGTGTATTCGACGCAAACGGTTGTAATGCCGTACTGGTCAATCTGGCTGACGGTTCTGTGAGAGGGGATAAGAAGCAGACCGGCCTCCACCATCGCAGGACGCAAGATTTCCAGCAGGTTGCCCTCACCAGCGTACTTGTATCCCTGGTACTCGTTCTTGCCCTTTTTTTGCACGTAGCCGACCTTGCCCATGACTTCGTGAAGCGCCCGGAGAATCTTTGAGGCGCTGGCGGCGGCAACAGACGCCTCACCTGCCGAGCCTTCCTTGACTTTGGTTACTGCATTCATTTGATGCTCCTAGGTTTGATGTTGTGTGAGGGCTAGCGAAGGCCCGGCAATGTCACGATGAACGCCGCCGCGACAATCACGGTCAGTACACCGACAAGAACAGGCCAGCAGAAGTAGAGGCGGGCCAGGAGGTGACGAAAGGGGGCGGGTCATGCAGACACCACGCTCTTGAACGTCTCGCTGCCATACGCGCCGTTGGTGATTGTGATGATTTCGGCCAGCGTATACGATTTTTTTAGCGCGCCCTGGCGCCTTATGAAGTCGTCCGTTCCAAACTTACAGGCCCCCGTGATCTGCCTATAAATCAGGGCCCATTGATGGGGTGATTTCCTGGTATTTGGCGGCATGGCTCGATATTGTTCAACGTCACGCGCGCCAGTCTTAAATGCCAGTTCTTCAAGAGCCTCTTTAATGGTTGTGGCATGGGCTGTTTCGCCACCCTGCTTTGCCACAAAGAACCTGTCACCGACCAAATTACAGTCTTTAATTTTAGCGCGGCGGCACGCGAGAATTTCAACACCGTCTTTTGTCTTTGACGAGATGACAGCGCACGGGATGCCGTCATAAACCTTAAACGTGTCGAACCCGAGAGGGTATAGCGCTGGCGCATCCAGCTTGGCGCTGGAGTTGATGTACAGGTCGCCGCCGACGCTGGTGAGCGCATCCAGCTTGGCGCTGGAGTTGATGGACAGGTAGCCGCCGACGCTGGTGAGCGCGTCCAGCTTGGCGCTGCTGTAGATGGACAGGTCGCCGCCGACGCTGGTGAGCGCGGGCGCGTCCAGCTTGGCGCTGCTGTAGATGGACAGGTAGCCGCCGACGCTGGTGAGCGCGTCCAGCTTGGCGCTGCTGTTAATGGACAGGTCGCCCGTGACTTCTGTCAGACCGGCGCACTTATCGGCCTGCGCCTGCGTCTCAATGATCAGATTTCCTGTGTATTTCATTTTTCACTCCGCTGCCAATCTCGGTCGTTGCGCCATCCACGCCCGGCGCTTCTGTTCTTTCAGAAACACAGCCATATCAGCCCTGGCTTGCAGGCATTGCTTGAGTGCGTATGCAACGCTGGGGCGGTACGTGGTCGGAACGTCACGGCCTGACGCGCGAGCCCTGGCATGGTCGCGCCGATACCGGGCCATCTTCTCCTGCCAGCCCTTGAGCGTGGCGCGGGGAATGACGATCCAGCCAGCCAGTTCAGCGTCGGACATGGCGCGGAGCATTTGAGAGGGGGTGAGGGGCGGGCAGCGGCGCAGATCATCCAAGGCCCACGGGGGAATTGGGCCGTCATACCTCAGTTCGAGACGGGCTTGCTCGGCAGGCGTGGCCGGTTTGGGCAGCGGCGCGATAATGTCGCTCACCAGACCGACCGTGCGCGCGTGGAGATGGGTGGTCATTGCTGGGCCGCCTCCTTCACCGCCATCGTTTCGATGTACGCCATGGCCCAGTCCTGCGGGATTGATGCCGTGGACTGCGGCGGCGTGTCGGGGTGCGCCTTCATGTGCAGGAGTTGATAAGCCCCGGTCCAGTCGTAGGTGCGTTTGAGTTTAAAGCCTGCCTTACCCGCCATCTGCACGAAATGACCAGCTGTGCACATCGGCATACCGCACACGTTGTCATCGGGTTCGTAGTGGTCGAGATCGCCAAACGTGGACTGCTTGTGCGTGCGGCGCTTTTCCCGAATGTCATTCAGGAGGCGTGTGTAAGGCTTGTCGAGCAGTGGAACGTCTTTGAGCATCTCGTCAATCTCGGCGCTGTAGCCCGCGTCCCGCAGATCGGCGGCGCTGTAGCCCAAGGCCCGCAGATCGGCTGCGCTGTAGCCCGCGTCCCGCAGATCGGCGGCGCTGTAGCCCGCGTCCCGCAGTGAGGCGGAACCCTGACGGCTCGCCAGGAGGAACTTAGCTTCAGTGGTGAGTGGCTTGGACATGCGAGGCTCCCTTGTGTGGGGAGCATAGTGACGGACAGTCACATCGACGTCAACAGGAAAAGTGACGGACAGTCACATTTTTCTTGACCCCCCATCCCTAGGGGGTATGCTTCGGGGTGGGGCGGTGTGGCCCCAGGGCTTGTTTTAAGGCTTCAGGAGGGCCGAATGGCTGAGACTGAGCGCATTCCGGCACCCGGCGATGGGTACGTCGAGGCCAACAGGATACGATTTGTGGGCTGTGTAGGGGAGATCGGCGGGGCCGATTTCAATTCTTCAGGGGACCGCTGGACTTTTCCCGGTCCAGAAGTGACTGCTCTAGAGCCGCTATCAGTTTCTTGGTCAACTCCGGCGTCAAACGAATGGTTACCGGCAGACCAAGGCTGGTTCCAAACGATGCGGCTATGGCTCCATCAGCAAAAACTCCGGTTCGCGCGCTTGTGGCACGATAAGGCGTAATCAGATCGTCTTGGGAAATGGGCCCGCGCGCATTGCGATGCTTCTGCGCCAAATCAGCAGCTTGATGAATCTGACTAAGAACCATGCCGAGATTCGAATAGTCGATGTGATAGCGGATATTGCCAGCGTCAAGTACGAGATCGAACGCGATGGCCTCACCGTGAAGGATTGAGCCGTAGTTCAGTAGTCCTTTTATTTTCGGGCCGTCGACGCTCATTTCACACTCTCCCCCAAACACATCACCCAGTCGCGCTTGGTCTTGGCCCTGTGTTCGGCCACGGTGAGCCATTGTAAATTCTCGACGTGATCCGCGCCGCCACAGCCAAGCGGGATGATGTGGTCTTTCTGCCAGCCGGGGCAGGGGCCTTTGGGCTGGCCGTTTGCGGGGCATGGGTGGGCGGCCTGAAATTCACGCAGGACAGCAGCGGATCGGGGTTGGGCCGCTTCTGCCGGCCAGCAGAGGAGGGCGACGAATGCAAATAGGGTTACGGGGCTAAAACAATATTTTGTAAATATTGCCATTGCTATCCGTTGCCACGCCGTATCCGCTGTTCGTCCCGGCCCCTACAACATATTCAGCTTGGAACGACACGCCGCCTGGACAGCTTCCAACAGCCAATCCGCGTAACGAAGTAGGCGTGTTGGTTTGTATGCCGATAATATCGCCGTAGCGCATTATAAGGGCTGGCTGCGTTTCCGGCATCATTGTAGTCCATCGTCCCGAACAAACTGACTGATCTGGGCGCATAAAGGCAAAGCCGCCGCTTGTGCCTTGGCCGAAGCCGATTACTCGACCTGGCAGAGAATTTGTTATGCCCGCATCACGATAAGGCCCGGCAGCGGGAAACATTGAAACGGGTATTTCTACGTAGGCCGGACTAGGTTGGGCGCACCCCGACAAAACCGCGGCCATTGCGAATAAACGTCTCACGCCACATCTTCCTTTTCAAACGCGGCCCTTAAAATCCTAAGCGCTGTCGCCTGATCTTCTCTGCGTTTTAGGCTGCGCAAGAAAGCGGTCAATTCGCTTTCCGGACGCCCCGGAACAGGCGGTTCCGTCAACAGGTCGGCGGGCTCACAATTTAAGGCGACGGCCATATCTTCCAATGTTTTTTGAGTATATGGACGATTCTGTCCTTCAATCTTAGTTATGGCGCTTCGGGAAATTTCAACCCGATCTGCCAACGTCTGCTGCGTAAGGCCGCGAAATTCGCGCCATTCCTTGATGTAGTGGTGCCTCTTAGTCCCCATAAGGCCATCGTGCCATAACCCAGGCTGGCTGTAGTCGGACTGAGCGTCACATTTTGGCTTGACGAAAGGGTGACGGTCAGTCACATTGGGAGTATGCAGAAGCTTGATGCCTATCTGACTCAAAACAACATTACCTCGGGCGAGTTCGCAAAGCGCGCGGGCGTTGATCGCGCCTATATCGTCCGACTGAGAAGGGGCGTCGGAAACCCCACAAAGGCCGTGATGGAGCAAATTATCGCGGCGTCAGACGGAAAAATTACCCCCGACGATTTATTTGGTGGCTCTTCTGAGCCCATCGAGGCCGCATGACCTCGCACAATACCTGGACGGAAGGACACATATCGCGGTGCCTGGATGCTATTGATCGGGTTTTGGGCCAAACGGCACCACTTGTGCTGGTTGATTCTCAGCCATCACGTGCATCATCGATTCCACAATCTCGATTTCGTGGCCTTCGCCATATTGCGCAGCTAATGCAGCGCGCGATTGCCGCAGTCTTTCCTGCATCTCCGAGGGCGAAATGACGCCCTTGTCCTGCAATATCGTCAATATAAGCAGGTCGTTGTGTATCAGGACGCGCAGTTCTGAAATCACGGCTTCCTCCTGTGCGGTGTGTCTCGACAACCACAGCATAGGGGGCGCGCGGGCCGCTAACAACGGCTCGCGCAATAGTTCCCTCCGCGTGATCTGCCCTGGCGGTCCAGACCGTCGCAGGCGCGCGAGGCCGTTCCAGTTATCTCGAAATGCACAGAGGGCCAAAGCGGCGTCCACGGGGTTCGGGGTTGCTCCCGGATCGCCTACGTCGTGTAGGAGCCATGGGGCCAAGACATGCCGGGCGCTGTCTTGGCAGCAGTGCTCACTGCGCAGAACCGACGCGAGGTCGCTCTTCGCGCACGACTGCGTAAACCACCCCCGCCCGGAACTACGGCCCATTTGGAAGAGAGGGGCGGGCACGACGGCCGATTTGTCGTGCCCGCCTAACTCTCGGCGCATAACGGAACAGCCGCGTTGGCGCGCGGCTGTTGTTTGTCTCTCCGGGTTTTTGAAAGCGGTGCACATCCGCTTCAAAAACTATCGACATGGAGGGACGAGAACATGTCTCAACGAGACAGCAACCCGACTAAGCGGGCCACGGGTGGCCGCATGAATTATTCACCCGCGCAATCCGTCGAGCGTGCCCAATGGACCTGGCGAGAACTCGCCAAACTGGTTGCGCCTGCCGAGAACGTGAAAGGCCAGTACCGCGCCGTGGAGCGCGCCACAGGCATAGCCCCGCGTCGGCAGAAGGACATACGCGGCGGGTATCTCAACCTTGTCCACGACCATGAAGCGATGCGGCTCAGGCTGGCTTTGCAAAAAGCCCGTGCCGCGTTGGTGAGATTTGCCGATCAGCAGCGCGCGTTTGCCGTGGCGAACCTGGATGAGTGCGACCGCATGATTGCGGAACAGCAGATCATGGAGCGCCAGCTTGACCTCGATATCTAGGGCGTTCTTTGCGCTGTTGGCGCGCATGCTTTCGGGCGTGGCCGCGTGGCTAATGCAGGCGTCCACCTGGGCGCTTGGGAAATCGAGGCAGATACCGAAGGGGAGGACATGATGCCGCGTTCATATCGCTTATCGGAGGAAGGCCGTGCGAAGAAAAAAGCAGTCTTGGCTCGCCGCTGGCAAGACCCCGAGTTCCGCCAGAGGCAAGCCGACGCCACGCGCGAGATGCTGAGCGAACGCTGGCAAGACCCCGAGTTCCGCCAGAGGCAAACCGTGTGCGCCTTGGAAATCGCTGCTCCATCTCCAAGAAAGTCTACGCCGTGTCCGGTACTTCAAACGCCGTTGACGTGGCTGGTGTCGATAACGAACTCGATGAACAACGCCTTCTGAAAGGCATCGAGTTGAAGCGCGACATGGAAATCAACCTCCTGTCGAACACTGCTTATGACGCCACGTCCTCAACCGCGTCTGCCCGTAAGAACGCTGGCCTGCCCGCGTACATCACCAATGCGGACGTGTCAGGTATCGGCGGGTACACGATCGGTTCCGGTACGGGCGCGACGGCATGGAACCTCGCCGGGGCTACGATCCGCGCACTGACTCTGACCATCCTCAACGCCGCGATGAAGGCGGCTTATGTGGATGGCGGCAAACCCAAGCTGCTGATGCTCTCGCCTGACCAGAAGGTCATCTTCTCCGGCTTGGCGTTCTCATCGACGGCGGGCGGCGTGCAGATCAGGTACAACATGAATCAGGTTCGCCCGGCAGCGCTGATCGGCGCGGTGGAAACCTGGCAGTCCGACTTCGGCGCGGTTGATGTGGTGGTGAACGTGCAGTTCGCCAGTGACACATCATTCCTGAACCAGACCGCGTTCCTGATTGATCCACGATATGTGGATGTCCCGTTCTTGCGGCCATTCATGGTCGAACCGCTTGCCAAGACCGGGGATGCCGATCCTGAGCACGTTCTCGCGGAATATACATTGCGTGTCGGCGCCCCGAACGCCCATGCATTCATTCCGAAGCTTGCCAGCTAACCGTGACGGGGCGGGGCCTAAAAACCCTGCCCCACACTTTCATAGGAGCGACCATGCCCAGAGCCCCCCGTATGCCCAGAGCCACGGTAAGCGCCGCTGAAGGCGACGTTCCGGGCGATTTGACCTCGCTGTGGCATCTCAAAATCATTCTCGCCAACGGAACCGAGATTCCGGTTCACGTCGAAGGGCCGGACCTTAAGTCTGCGTCCAAAGCGTTGGCCGCATCCGTGCAGCGTGCCGGGTTCGCCACGGTGTCAAATGAGCCGGTCGGCGCAACGGAGCGAGGCCCCAAGGGCTGTCCAGTCATCACCCTGGCGTAGCGCCATGTTGATCGGGGCGCAACAGCCTGCCGAGCCAAGCTACCGGAAGGTGGCCGCGCATACCTGGATGAAGGA
>JAEUKM010000268.1 GCA_016793085.1 Rhodospirillaceae bacterium | reverse complement strand
AATCGCGTGGAGCTTTGGATTTGACATTCGCTTTGCAAATCCTATGGCCAACGGGATAGCGAATGTCAAATCCGCTCCACTAGCCTTGCGGTTTTGGGGTCTGAAGCGTAGTTTGCCGCACCTTTGGCCGGGGGAAAATGCCCCCGTTGCGTTGTTTTAAGCCCCATTTCAAACGTAGCGCGTTGTTTCTGCCTTTCCTAAAGGATGCCTGCCATGCCCGATACCGCCCGCCCCGCCCCCCGCGAAAACGCCCGCGACGGTTATGTCGTCGCCGTCATTGGCGCCACGGGCAACGTCGGCCGCGAGATGCTGCAAACACTCGCCGATCGCCAGTTTCCGGTCTCGAAGGTGCATGCGCTGGCGTCGGAACGCTCCATCGGCTCGGAAGTCTCTTTTGGCGAAGACGACATCCTGAAGGTCGAGAACCTTGAAACCTTCGACTTCAAGGGCGTCGATATTGCCCTGTCCTCGCCCGGCGCCAAGGTGTCGGCGATTCACAGCCCCCGCGCCGCCAAGGCGGGCTGCGTGGTCATCGACAACACCTCGCATTTCCGCATGGACCCCGATGTGCCGCTGGTCGTGCCGGAAGTGAACCCCCAGGACATCGCGCGCTACAAGAAGAAGGGCATTATCGCTAACCCGAATTGTTCAACGATTCAGATGGTCGTGGCGCTAAAGCCGCTGCACGATCTGTTCAAGATCAAGCGCGTCGTGGTGTCGACCTATCAGTCCACCTCGGGCAAGGGCAAGGCGGCCATGGACGAGCTGTTCAACCAGACCAAGGGCATCTACGCCAACCAGGCGCCGGTGGAGACCAAGTCGCTGTTCACCAAGCAGATCGCCTTCAACGTCATCCCGCACATCGATATTTTCATGGATGACGGCGCCACCAAGGAAGAATGGAAGATGGCGGTCGAGACCAAGAAGATTCTCGACCCCAATATCCAGGTGCACGCCAACTGCGCGCGCGTGGGTACCTTCGTGGGTCATGCGGAGTACGTGAACATCGAGACGGAAAAGCCCATCACCGACAAGGAAGCGCGCCAAATCCTCTCCAAGGCGCCGGGCATCACTGTGGTCGATCACCGCGTCGATGAAGGTTACGTGACGCCGTCGGAAGTGGTGGGCGAGGATAACGTGTTTATCTCGCGTATTCGTAAGGACGCTACGGTGCCGAACGGCTTGAGCTTCTGGATCGTGGCCGACAACCTGCGCAAGGGTGCGGCGCTGAACGCCGTGCAGATCGCCGAAGTGTTGGCGCGCGATTACCTCAGCGTGACCGCCTAAAGCGGCACGACCTTTCCCAGGCCGACCACCACCAGCACGACGCCGAAAACGCAGATCACCGCGCCCTCGACCTTGTTGAGGCGCGAAAGGCGCTCGGGCACAAAACGGCTGCGGAACATCCGCGCCATGGATGCCAGAAACATCCACCACAGCAACGAGCCCGCGAACACCGCACCGATCAGGGCTGCGGCCGACTGCGGGGCCGTCACCGGGTCGACCTGGCCGAAAGCCGCGAACAGCCCCACGGCCCCCAGCAATGTCGCCGGGTTGGCGATGGACATCATGAATCCCGCCGCGAAGTCGCGCCGCTTGGCCCCCACCACGGGCTTGGCTTCCTCGGTTTTGATGGGCGAGAAGTACGTGACGATGCCGATGATGATGACGATGGCCCCGCCCAAGAGACCGATGATGCTCTGGTGATCGACCACGAAGGTGGCGATGTAGGTGAGGCCCAGGCCCGCCACCGCGCCGAAGATGGCATCGACACAAGCCGAACCAAGGCCCACCGCCAGCGCCCGCCGCCAGCCGTCGCTGAGCGCGCGTTTGATGCACATCACGCCCACGGCGCCGATGGGCATGGCCATCAGCACGCCCACGATCAGGCCGCGCAATATGGGGTCTTCGATGATGGCGTCAAACATGGGTTATGGGTACGCGATCCGTGGTCAAGGGCCTCGCCTTATAGCGAAGCTCCGCGCTTCGACCAAGCGCGCAGAACGCTGTTATGCGCGGCTTTACGATGCTGGCACGGCTGGGCAAACTCGGATATCAAAGTGTCGCACTGTATATATAGTGGTTCCGCCATGCCGTTCCCGTCACGACCGCGCCGCAGCATGCTGTATATGCCGGCCTCCAACGCCCGCGCACTGGAGAAGGCCAGGACGATTCCCGCCGACGGCCTGATTTTCGATCTGGAAGACGCGGTCGCGCCCGACGCCAAGCCCGCGGCGCGTGCGGCCGCCGTCGCCGCGGTGCAATCCAAAGCTTATGGAAAACGCGAAGTGATGATCCGCGCCAACGGGCTCGACACGCCCTGGGGCCGCGACGACGTGACGGCGATTGCGGTCTCGGGGGCCGACGGCGTGGTGCTGCCCAAGGTGAACGACGCCGATGACGTGCGTATTGCCGCCGACGTGCTGAAAGCCGCCGGCGCGCCCGATACGCTGGCCATCTGGGCCATGATGGAAACGCCGCGCGGCATTCTCAATGCGCGCGAGATCGCGCAAAGCTCGCCGCGCCTGGCGGGGTTCTGTGTGGGGACGGCGGATTTGGCCAAGGACTTGCACTGCGCGCACCCGCCCGACCGCGCGCCCATGCTGATGGCGCTGCAAACCTGCATTCTGACGGCGCGCGCCTACGGGCTGTATGTGCTCGACGGCGTGCACGTGGATCTCGACGACGAAGCCGGGTACGCCGCCGCCTGCCGCCAGGGCCGCGCCCTGGGCTTCGACGGCAAAACCTTGATCCATCCCAAGTAGGTGGATGTGGCCAACGGCGTCTATGCGCCCAGCCAGGACGAACTGAACCGCGCCAAGCGTCTTGTGGCCGCGCACCAGGAGGCGGCGGCCAAGGGGCAGGGGGTCACCACGCTGGACGGGCGGCTGGTGGACGTGCTGCATGTGACAGAAGCGCAGCGTTTGCTGGCCTACGCCGACGATATCGCGGTCCTTTCGCACGTTTGAATCGCGCATGGCCCTGACGCTCTCCGTTCTCGACCAGTCGCCGATCCGCTCCGGCGGCACGGCGCTGGAAGCGATTAACGAAACGATCAAACTCGCCCAGGCGGCTGAACAACTCGGTTATTACCGCTACTGGCTGGCCGAGCACCACGGCACCGAGGGCCTGGCGGGCAGTGCGCCGGAAATCATGATCGCGCGCGTGGCCGCCGCCACGCGGAAAATGAGAGTCGGCTCGGGCGGCGTCATGCTTTCGCACTACAGCCCGCTCAAGGTGGCGGAGAATTTTGCGCTCCTGCAGACCATGTATCCGGGGCGCATCGATCTGGGCCTGGGCCGCGCGCCCGGCGGCGACCAGCTGACGTCTGTCGCCATGCAGTACGGCTCCGAGATCGGCGTGGAGTACTACCCTACCAAGATCATCGACCTGAAATCGTTCCTCACCGGCTCCGAGCCCGCCAACAAGGCGCTGGCGAAGGTAAAGGTGACGCCGCGCCCCGCCGTCCCGCCCGAAATGTGGCTCCTGGGCTCCTCCGATGAGAGCGCCAAACTCGCCGCCATGTTCGGGCTGCCGTTTTCCTTCGCGCACTTCATCAATCCCCACGGCGGCCTGAACATCATCGCCGACTACGTGCGCAATTTTCACGCCTCGGATATTCTGGCGGCACCCAAGGCCAATATGTGCGTGGGCGTCATTTGCGCCGACACCAAGGCCGAGGCCGAGCGCCTGGCGTTGTCGCGGGGTTTATGGCGCGTAATGCTGGAAAAGGGGGCCTTGGGCCCGTACCCCACGCCCGAGGAAGCGGAAGCCTATCCCTACACCGAAGTGGAAAGGCGCATCGCCGAACGCTCCAAGCAGACCGGCCTGATCGGCGATCCCAAATTCGTGCGCGGAGGGCTCGAGCACATGGCCAAGGAGCACGGTGTCGATGAAATCCTGGTGGTGACCATCTGCCACGATTTCGCGGCGCGGTTACGCTCCTACGAACTGATTGCGAAAGAGTTCGGCCTCGCCCAGCCTGCTTGAAATTGAGTGTAGCTGAAACAAGCGGGAGCGTATCATGGCCGTCAGTCAAATGGTGCGCGCGGCGTTGATGGTCTCGGACCTCGACAAAAGCCGCGCGTTTTATACCCAAGTTCTGGGCCTCACCGAGGTCTACATGCAGGGCGAGGCCAAGGGCGGCAACATGCACGCCCTCATCGGCATGCCCGCCAGCATCACCACGCGCGTGTGCATCCTGAAAGTGCCGGGCAAGCCCGCCTACGGCATGGTGGGACTTTTTGAAGTGAAGAACCCCAGCCCGCCGCCGATCCGGCGCGACAACGCCAGTTCCAACATCGGCGAGCTGTGCTTGGTGTTCTACTGCGACAACCTGGACCCCGTGCACGCGTATGCCCAGAAGAGCGGCCTTGGCATCGTCTCGCCGCCGGTGCCGTTGCGCGTGCGCGGCCACATCAAGCAGCGCGAGATGACCCTGCGCGGCCCCGACGGTGAAAAAATAAACTTGATCGAATGGGATATCGCCAAGGCCGATGCGGGCGACCGCCCTGAACTGTGGCCAGGCGTGCCGGAGTAATTTAAGCCAGCGTCGGGCCTTCGGGCTCGTCGGCGCCGATTTCCAGCGCTTCGGATTGCTCGCGCAGCGTGAAGAAAATGCGGTCGATGAATTTCTGCTTCTCTTCGTCCACCACGGCGCGCTGTTCGGGCGTGAAAGCATAAGCCTCTACCTCGTCCGCCAGCACGATGCCTTTTTTGGCCGCGACCGCCTCCAGGGTGGCCAGGCGTTCCTTCACCACCCACAGTTCCTGCGACATCTGCATGCAGATCGAAACCAGTTCATCGACGCCTTGAGCGTCGAAGAAGCGGTACTGTTTCCCTTTTACCGTGTCGCGCAGTTTGGTCTGCGTCTTTTTGGCTTTGGCGGCAAACATAATGCGCGGCCTTACTTCCACGCGCCGAAGGTGAACCACTGCACGCCGTCGACCAGGCGCCCCATGTGGTTCTCGCCGTCGGTGTGGATCTTGGCATCGGCGACCGCTTTATCGATGGCGTCAGCGCCGTAAAAGTTCAACGACGGGGCCGTGTACTGGAAGTACTTGCCCTTCTTGAAGCCCGCCGCCGCGCACTCGTCCTGCGGGTCCATGTCACGGAAGGCTTTGTAGAAGGGCTCCTTGTTATAGAAGCTGTCCCAATCGAGGTAGAAGCTGTCATATGCGCCCAGCATGCTGTTGGGCGGCAGTTCGTAGTGCAGCATCACGCCGCCGGGCTTCAGCATCCGGTAGGCTTCTTTGAAGATGGCGCGGATGTTCTTCTTGGGCACTTCGTGCAGGAACATGCAGGAATAGATGATGTCGAAGCTGGCATCGGGGTATTTGGTGTGCTCGGCGTCCTTCTGGGCGAAGTGCGCCGTGACGCCGTAGCTCTGGGCGCGGCCGTGGGCGTAGCGCACCGCCGGCGCGCCGACATCGACGCCGTGCACTTCGGCCTCGGGATAGCGCTCCTTCCACGGCAGGGTGGAATGGCCCAGCGTGCAGCCCAAATCCAAGATCTTTTTCGGCTTGAAGTCCGGGTAGCGCTTGGTGAAGTAGGTGGAGACGGACTGGGTAATGTCGTCCATGCGCGGGCCCAGGAAGCCCATGGCGAACACCGACAGGCCGTTGTCGAAAATGGCCCCCTGGCTCACGTCGTCGGGAATATGCTCTTCGTGGTAGTTGCCCGCCATCAGGTGCACATCAAGTTCGGAGACGTAACGGGGGATTTGCAGCTTGGGGTCGACTGTCAAAGTCCCTTGCGCTTTCTCGGTGTTCTGTCCCAGGATTTTCACACGCCGGGCCAAGTCTTCGGCTTCGCGCTCGATGCCGGGGATGACGCTGCGGAAGCACATCTCCTGGGTGTTGCAGCGCATGGCCGAATAGAACTTGAAGATGGTCTCGGGCTTCAGGGCCTTGTGAATCTCGGGCGCGGTCTTGGGGGCCCGTTTGTTCTTCTTCTTGAAGGCGGGCTCGACTTTCTTGGTGTAGACCGTGCGCATGTTGCCCGAGAGGCTGTTGAGCACGTAAGAGCGTAAGCCCGAAGCGAAGTGCTGGCGCGCCAGTTCGTCGCGGGTGTAATCCACCTTCAGGTCGTGGTTGACGTTTTCGGTCATGGCGGGCCTCCGGCCTTCAAAAGCTTACGTCAAACATATGGCTCAATTATCCCGCCTCAAGCGCGCGCTTGTCCACGCTCGCTGCACGGTCTTAGGCCTGCGCGGCCATCAAGCCCCTAAAACCGCCGTGAAAACAGGGGTTTTCCTACTTGGCGCCGCCCGCCGCGTACTCCGTCAGCACGTAGTCGAGATCGCGCAAGGTATTGGTCTGGCGCACCGTCAGGCGGTCCTGGGGCAGCACCCACATGTCCGCCACCTCCGACAATTTATAACGCACCGTTTCGAACGTGCCCGCGGGCACCGTTATCTTTTCGGGGCCGATGCGCTCGAACACCAGCGGCCGCAGCGTGCCCATGACAGGCTTGGTGTTATCGGCGCTGGCTTCCATGGAATAGATCATGCCGTCTTTCTGCGGGCCCTTAAGGTCAGCGGTCTCGTACCACATGTGCCAGCCGTCGCCCGAAACGGGGTGCGTGCCGATGGAAAACCGCTCGGGCACTTTGACGGTGTCGGTTTTAACGCCCAGCGGGCCGTTGCTGACGATGCTCAGCGTGTCGCCCGCAACCGTCATCAGGGCTGAGCCCTTGTAGCCCGGGGCCGTCCAGTAGGTTGCGTAGGCTTCCAGAGGCCGGAAGTTCGCCGCCACGCGCAGCATCACCGAAAACTGCGCATTCCGCGCCGCCAAGTCGTGCCACATGATCATCGAGCGCGATCCATCCGGGTGCACGTTCAGATAGAACCGTTCCGAACCCCGCGCGCGTTTGTCGCTGATGGTCTGGTAGGCGTAAGTGCCCTTGGCCCAGCGCACGATGTTGGTGTTGGGCCCGGTGTTCTCGGGCGTTGCGGTCTGGGCCAGGCAGGTGCTGCCCAGACTCGGGGCCGCCGCCAGTGCCGCCAAGATAAGAACGATTCTGAATTGAGCGCCCATCGTATCCCTCCCCATACCACGGCTTGCTGATAGCAAGCCGCTCAAACTATGGACAGCCTGTGGGCTTTTCCAGCGCTGACCCGGGGCGTGTTTGACTTCGGTCGCAGGGCGGGGGTACACCTATCCCTACTCGGCCGGGGGTGGCCGAAAACCTTGTAATTCCTTGCAAACATCGGGGTTTGGCAGTCATGGCCAGCGCCACAAAACCGCACTCGCGGCCCTTGTCGCCGCATCTACAAGTTTACCGGCTCCCGCTTACGGCAATCCTGTCCATCACTCACCGCATCACCGGCATCGGCTTGTCGCTGGGTCTGCTGTTGCTCACGTGGTGGCTGGTGGCCGGCGCCTACGGCCAGGGCCCTTACGAAACTTTCCAGACAGTGCTGACGTCGTGGTTCGGGCAGTTGGTGCTGTTCGGGTTCTCGGTGGCGCTGTACTTCCACCTTTGTAATGGCATCCGCCACCTGTTCTGGGATGCGGGCAAGGGGTTTGAAATCGGCGCCACCCAGCGCGCCAATCTGATCGTGCTCGCGGCCGCCACCGTGCTGACGGTGCTGACCTGGCTTCTGGCCATCTAAGGGGGCGCACATGGCAACATCACCGCAAACGTCGCTGCGTTCGCCCCTGGGCCGCGTGCGCGGCCTGGGCTCGGCCAAGGAAGGCACGCATCACTGGTGGGCGCAGCGCGTCACCGCCGTGGCCTTGATCCCCATCACCGCCTGGATCGTCTATTCGCTGCTGTCTCTCGCAGGCGGCGATTACATCGACTACCTGGGCTGGGTGCGCAACCCCGTCAACAGCACGCTCATCATTCTGTTGGTGGCCGTGGGCTTTCATCACGCGCAGCTGGGGCTGCAAGTGGTGATCGAAGACTACGTGTCGGGCCACGCCCTGCGCGTCGTCAGCGTGCTGGCGGTGAAGCTGTTGTGCGCGGCCCTTGCGGCCCTCTGCATCGTCTCTGTTCTTATCGTTGCCTTCGGAGGTTGATCTCCCATGCCGTATAATCCCTCCGCTTATCCCATCATCGACCACGACTACGATGTCGTGGTTGTCGGCGCCGGTGGCGCGGGCTTACGCGCCACCTTCGGCATGGTGCAGAACGGCCTCAAGACCGCCTGCATCACCAAGGTGTTCCCGACGCGCAGCCACACGGTCGCGGCCCAAGGCGGCGTCGGCGCGGCCCTCGGCAACATGGCCGAGGACAACTGGATGTGGCACATGTACGACACCGTGAAGGGGTCGGACTGGCTGGGCGATCAGGACGCCATCGAATACATGTGCCGCGAGGCGATCCCCGCCGTACACGAACTGGAACACTACGGCGTTCCCTTCTCGCGCACGCCCGACGGCAAGATTTACCAGCGCCCCTTCGGCGGCCACATGCGTAACTTCGGCGAAGCGCCGGTTCAGCGCGCCTGCGCCGCAGCCGACCGCACGGGCCATGCCATTCTGCACACGCTCTATCAGCAGAGCCTGAAATATAAGGCCGAGTTCTTTGTCGAGTATTTCGCCATCGATCTCATCATGGACGAGACCGGCTGCCGCGGCGTCATTGCCATCGACATGGCCACGGGCCAGATCCACCGCTTCCGCGGCCATCAGACCGTGCTGGCGACAGGCGGCTATGGCCGCGCTTACTTCTCGTGCACCTCGGCGCATACGTGCACCGGCGATGGCTCCGGCATGGTCGCGCGCGCTGGTCTGCCGCTGCAGGACATGGAATTCGTGCAGTTCCACCCCACGGGAGTGTACGGCGCGGGCGTGCTGATCACCGAAGGGGCCCGCGGCGAAGGCGGCTACCTCACCAACTCGGCGGGCGAACGCTTCATGGAGCGCTACGCCCCCACCGCCAAGGACCTGGCCTCGCGCGATGTCGTGTCGCGGTCCATGACCATGGAAATCCGCGAAGGGCGCGGCGTCGGCCCCGAGGGCGATCACATCATGCTGCACCTGGAGCATCTGGGGGCCGACGTGCTGTGGGAACGCCTGCCGGGCATTACCGAAACCGCCAAGATTTTCGCAGGGGTCGATGCGACCAAAGAGCCGATCCCGGTGCTGCCGACCGTGCACTACAATATGGGCGGCGTGCCCACCAACTACATGGGCGAGGTCATCAAGCCGCTGCCGGGCAGGCCCGACAACGTGCTCCCGGGCCTCATGGCCGTGGGCGAGGCGGCCTGTGTGTCGGTGCACGGCGCCAACCGGCTTGGCACCAACTCGCTTTTGGATTTGGTCGTCTTCGGCCGTGCGGCGGCCCTGCGCTGCAAGGACACCATCAAGCCCGGCACGACGCACAAGCCCTTGCCCAAGAACTCGGCCGAGATGGCCTTAAGCCGTCTTGATAAGCTGCGCTACTCCAAGGGTCCCTTGACCACCGCGCAGATCCGCAAATCCATGCAGCGCACGATGCAGAACGACGCCGCCGTGTTCCGCACCGCCAAGACGCTGAAAGAAGGTTTGGACAAGATGGGCGAAGTGGCCGGCACGCTGAAGGATATCAGCGTCACCGACCGCAGCCTGATCTTCAACACCGACCTGATCGAAGCGCTGGAGCTGGAAAACCTGGTGCCGTGCGCGCTGGCGACGATTGCCGGGGCCGAGGCCCGCCACGAAAGCCGCGGCGCCCAGGCGCACGAGGATTATCCCAACCGCGATGACGTGAACTGGATGAAGCACACGCTCGCCTGGGTGGACGACAAGTACGCCGTGAAGCTCGATTACCGCCCCGTCCATACCTACACGTTGACCGACGAAGTTCAGTACATCGCGCCCAAGGCGCGCGTGTACTAAGAAAAGGCATAGAGGTCCGACATGGTTGAACTGTCGCTTCCCAAGAACTCGCAAATCAAGCCCGGCAAGTCGCACAAGGCAGCCCCAGGCGCGAAGAACATCCGCAACTTCAAGGTCTACCGCTACGACCCCGACACCGGCGACAACCCGCGCCTGGACACCTACGAGGTGGACATGGACACCTGCGGGCCCATGGTGCTCGACGGCTTGCTCAAGATCAAAGACGAGATGGACCAGACGCTGACCTTGCGCCGCTCGTGCCGCGAGGGCATCTGCGGCTCCTGCGCCATGAACATCGACGGGCGGAACACGCTGGCGTGCCTGAAGCCCATCGAGGAATGCTCGGGCGACGTGAAGGTTTATCCGCTGCCGCACATGCCGGTGGTGAAAGACCTGGTGCCCGATCTCACTCATGTCTACGCGCAGTACGCCTCCATCGAGCCGTGGATGAAGGCCGACACGCCTGCCCCGCCCACCGCCGAACGCAAGCAGTCGCCCGAGGAACGCGCGAAGCTTGATGGATTATGGGAGTGCATCTTGTGCTTCTGCTGCTCCACCTCGTGCCCCAGCTACTGGTGGAACAGCGACCGCTACTTAGGTCCCGCGATCCTGCTGCAGGCCGCGCGCTGGATCAACGACAGCCGCGACGAAGCCACGGGCGAACGCCTGGACAACCTGGAAGACCCGTTCCGCCTGTACCGCTGCCACACCATCATGAACTGCACGCAGACCTGCCCGAAGGGCCTGAACCCCGCGAAAGCGATTGCGGATATCAAGATGAAGATGGTGGAACGCCAGGGCTGATCTTCGGCGCAATCAATTCAAAAGGGCCGCACTCAAGGGACTTAAGAGTGCGGCCCTTTTTTATTTGGGTGCATAAGCCGGTGCGATCACCGCCGTGAAGTCGCCCGCCTCTTTGCGCAAGGGCTTGTATTTCGTCTGGTAGTCGGCCGAGGTGTAGAAGGCATCGAAGGCCTCGCGGCAGGGCCAGCGCGTCACTTTGGCGTTGAAGTCCTTCGGCCACTGGCCTTCCAGCACATCCAAGGGTGCTCCCAGCAGCACGTCCACCGCGCCGTAGGAATATTGAATGCCTGAGTCCAGCATCGCTTTTCTGTAGGCGGCCAGTTTCTCGGGCGCTTTCACGGTCACGGCCACCAGGAAATACACCGGCGCATCGCATTGAATCCCCTTGGCCGAAGCACCACCCCCGGCTGTCCACACGCCCGTGGCGCGCGGGTCTTTCGGGGCGTCGGGGTAGAGCGCGATGTCGTAGGCGGCGTTGCCCTTGCGCAAGGGATGCACCTCTTGCTCGTACTTTTCCGAATGCCAGAAGTTCTGCGCGGCTTGGGCGCACGGCCAGTCGCTGACCACGATGTTCTTCCAGGCCGGGAACGTGCCCTCGATAACCGCGCCCGCGCGTCCCCGCACCTTGAACACGCCGCCATGCTGCGCCACCAGGGCCGGCACTTCGGCTGCGTATTTTCGCATGTTGGCTTTGGCCTCTTCGGAGAGCGCAGCGAAATCTTCCGTGCCGCCCAGGATCAGCATGTGCGCTGGCTTGTCGCAGGCCGCGTCCGCCGCCTCAGCCGCAAGGCTGGCGCAACCTACCCACAGTGCAGCTAAGGCCAGGAGGGTTGAGCGCATGAGTGGGTTCCTTCGGGTCAGTTGGCGACGCAACGGAAAAAGGCGCGAGTCGGGGCCAGAAGCGCGCAGGAGAACTGGTCCTGGCCGTCGAATCGCGCCGTCCGATTCGTTTTGGCGCACTCGGCCTGGGCCAGGGCCAGCACGTCGGCTGGGGCCGCCCCCTGGCTGGAGTAGCAGATGGCCACCCGGTCGGGGGTCGAAGGCCCCACGGGCGTTTTCTGGCCCGCCTCGCGCCGCCCGTCGACAAAGGGCTTCACCCCGCAGGCGCTTAAACCCAGGCCTGTGGTTAAAACCAGGGCCAGTGCAACCGCCGCGCGCCGAAGTTCGCCTTTCCGGCGCAGGGCAGGGGCAAGGGAAAGCCTGTGGATGATGCTGGACTGTTCCAAATCCATGAAATTCCTTGGTAATCCGGGCCGTCTCGGGCGTTGTCACGCCCCCTTCAGGTGTTTATCTTTCAGCCCGGACGTACAGTTGTCGAGGGGATAGTTTATGGGCGTGTCTGCCGAAGACCTTCTGAAAGAAGGCAAGAAATTCCGTTTGGTCACCCGCAGCGATTTCGACGGCCTGGTCTGCGCCGCGATCCTGAAGGAACTCAAACTCATCGACGAAATCAAATTCGTGCACCCCAAGGACATGCAGGACGGGGTGATCGAGATTTCCAGCCGCGACATCACCACCAACCTTCCCTACGTGGACGGCGTGCGCGCGGCCTTCGACCACCACCTGTCCGAAACGGTGCGTGTCGGCTCGAAGGACAACCACATCATCAACCCCAAGGCGCCTTCCGCAGCGAGAGTCGTGTACGACTATTTCGGCGGCAAGAAGAAGCTGCCGCGCATCGGCGACGACCTGATGATCGCGGTCGACAAGGGCGACGCCGCGCAATTCAACAAGAACGAAGTGCTGAACCCGCAAGGGTGGGATTTGATGAACTTCATCATGGATGCGCGCACGGGACTCGGCCGCTTCCGCGAGTTCACCATCTCCAACTACCAGCTGATGATGGAACTGATCGACAAGTGCGTCGAAATTCCCATCGATGAAATCCTGATGCTGCCCGACGTGGTCGAGCGCGTTGATTTGTACGTCGAGCACGAAGCCAAAGCCAAAGAGCAGATCAAGCGTTGCTCGAAGGTGCACAAAAATCTGGTGGTGCTGGACCTGCGCGACGAGGAAACCATCTGGGCCTGCAACCGCTTCCTGATCTACGCGCTGTACCCGGAGTGCAACATCTCCATCCACGTCATGTGGGGCTTAAAGAAGCAGAACACCGTGTTCGCCATCGGCAAGTCCATCTTCGACCGCTCGTCGAAGACCAACGTGGGCGAGCTGTGCCTGAAGTACGGCGGCGGCGGCCACATGGCGGCGGGCACCTGCCAGGTGCCGAACGATCAGGCGGAAAAGACGCTGGGCGATCTGATCGGCACCATCAATACCGACGGCTGATCGTGCGGCCTCATTCATCCCGTCCCTGACCCCTCCCCACGCTGGGGGAGGGGTTTTTGATGCCTGGGTTTCGGTGACGTGACGCAAGGCCCCATCTTCAAGTATCGCGAACTTATTGCGGCGGGAGAGCTGAAGCCCGACCCGGTGCAACAGCTTGCGGCCGAACGCCTGCAAAGCCTTTACCACGCGCTTTTGAAGTACACGCCAAAGAGCGGCAAGAAAGGCTGGATGCGGCGTTTCGGCCTGAAAACCGAAGACGCAAGCCCGCCGCCCCAGGGCATTTATCTGTACGGCGGGGTCGGGCGCGGCAAGTCCATGTTGATGGACCTGCTCTATCAGACGCTTCCCATCGCCGCGAAGGACCGCGTGCATTTCCACGCTTTCATGCGCGACATCCACGCCGAGATTCACCGCCTGCGGCAACTGCCCGGCGACGATGTGGGCGACCCCATTCCCGGCATCGCCGACGGTATTGCCGACAACACCACGCTGCTGTGTTTCGATGAAATGGAAATCCGCGATATTGCCGATGCGATGATCGTGGGCCGCCTGTTCCAGAAGCTGTTCGAGCGCGGCGTGGTCGTGGTGACGACCTCGAACCGTCACCCGGACGATCTCTATAAACACGGCCTGCAGCGCGAGAAGTTCGTGCCGTTCATCAATCTGATGAAAAGCAAGCTCGACGTGCTGGCGCTGGAATCATTGCAAGACTATCGCCTCGGCCGCCTCATGGGCTCGCCCGTCTACTACACGCCCCTGGGGCCAGATGCGGATCAGGCGCTTGATGCGGCGTGGGCGCGGCTGACGGACGATGCGCAGCCCAAGCCCGATCACATCACGGTTCACGGCAGGCGCATCGAAGTGCCGGCGGCCGCGCACCAGGTGGCGCGCTTTCAGTTTTCGGATTTGTGCGAGCAGCCCCTGGGCCCCACGGATTATCTGGCTATCGCAGCACAGTTCTCGACCGTGATCATGAGCGGCATTCCGCAGATGACCGAGGAGAAGAAAGACGCCGCCCGCCGTTTCGTCACCTTCATCGATGCGTTGTACGAGCACCGCACGGTGCTGATCTGTGCGGCGGGAGCCGCACCCACCGATCTGTACAAGGGGCACGAGGGCGGGTTCGAGTTCCAGCGCACCGCCTCGCGCCTGATCGAAATGCAGGCGGTGGACTACATCAAACAGCGCCACGTGGAGTAGGTGCGGAGGAGGCGCTCAGAGTCGCGGGGCTCCCCCAACCAAGCCCGCCACCAAGACAGACTTTTAACACTTCGCCGGCCATGCCTGGTGCCGGGCAAAGCCTTAAAAAGCCTACCCAAAGCCCGGTAGCCAGCGGCGTTACCCTTGCCCGCGCGCGGGTTTCGGGCTATCCCGAGCCCGCAATGCATTTTCCATAAAGGGGGCCGTTTCAAGGCCCCTGAACGCCTTCAAACGGTTCATCCACGTGCTGTGCGGATGACTGCGGTTGGGGCAGCACAAAAGGGACGCAACATCATGGCGCGCGCAAAAATCGGCCTCATCGGCTCCGGCAACATCGGTGGCACGTTGGCTCATCTCATCGGTCTGAAGGAACTGGGCGACGTCGCCATGTTCGACATCGCCGAGGGCATTCCGCAGGGCAAGGGCCTCGACATCGCCGAGTCCACGCCGGTCGAAGCCAAGGATTCGGCCTACAAGGGCGGCAACGATTATTCGGTCATCGCCGGGTCCGATGTGATCATCGTGACCGCGGGCGTGCCGCGCAAACCCGGCATGAGCCGCGACGATTTGCTCGGCATCAATTTGAAGGTCATGCAGCAGGTCGGCGAGGGCATTAAAAAGAACGCCCCCAATGCCTTCGTTATCTGCATCACGAACCCTCTCGACGCCATGGTCTGGGCTTTGCGCGAATACTCAGGCCTGCCGAAAAACAAAGTGGTCGGCATGGCCGGCGTGCTGGACAGCGCACGCTTCCGCTACTTCCTGGCCGAGGAATTCAAAGTTTCGGTGAAGGACGTGACCGCGTTCGTGCTGGGCGGCCACGGCGACACCATGGTGCCCTTGACGCGCTATTCGACGGTCGCCGGTATTCCGGTGCCGGACCTGATCAAAATGGGTTGGAGCACCCAGGAGAAGATCGACAAGATCGTTCAGCGCACCCGTGACGGCGGTGCCGAGATCGTCGGCCTCTTGAAAACCGGCTCGGCCTTCTACGCGCCCGCCGCCTCGGGCATCCAGATGGCCGAAGCGTACTTGCGCGATCAGAAGCGCCTCTTGCCCTGCGCCGTGCATGTGAACGGCCCCTATGGTCTGAAGGATATCTATGTGGGCGTGCCGGTGATCATCGGCGCCGGCGGTGTCGAGCGCACCGTGGAAATCGCGCTGACCGCCGACGAGCAGGCCATGCTGAAGAAGTCCGTCGACGCCGTGCAGGGCCTGGTGGACGCCTGCAAGAAGATCGACCCCAATTTGGGCAAATAAGTCCCGCAAAGTTTAACCGTTCGATGCCGGGCCGGAAGGGCGCTAAGCCGTTCCGGCCCTTTGCTTTTTTGCATATTGGCTGTGCTTTGCTGCGGTTGCGCGGGCCCTTGGCGATGCTATAAAGGCGGCTCAAAGATAAAACCACCCGGCCCATTCACCACGGCCAGGGGCGGGCGCAAGTGACGCCATCACATGGCGGCGCTCGCGGGCCCGCAAACAGGGGAGCCGCACCGCATGAATATCCATGAGTACCAAGCCAAGCAGATTCTGAAAAAGTTTGGCGTGCCCGTTCTCGACGGCGGCGTGGCCTACACCCCCGCCGAAGCCGAGAAGGTGGCCGAGCGCCTGGGCAAACCGCCGTTCGTGGTGAAGTCGCAAATTCACGCAGGCGGACGCGGCAAGGGCAAGTTCAAGGAAAAGGCCGCGGGCGAGAAGGGCGGCGTGCGTTTGTCGAAGTCCGTCGCCGAGGTGAAAGAGAACGCGGGCCAGATGATCGGCAACACGCTGGTGACGATCCAATCGGGTGCCGCCGGCAAAGTCGTCAAGCGCGTCTACGTGGAAGCGGGCTGCAACATCGTCCGCGAGCTTTACCTCTCCATGCTGGTGGACCGCGCCTCGAGCCGTGTGACCATCATGGCCTCCACCGAGGGCGGGGTGAACATCGAGGACGTAGCCCACAAGACGCCTGAAAAAATTCTCCTGCAATCCATCGACCCGGCCACGGGCATCCAGGGCTTTCACTGCCGCAAGATCGCCTTCGGCTTAGGCCTGACCGGCAACCAGATCAAGTCGTGCACCAAGCTGCTCAACACGTTGTACGACGCCTTCCTGAAAACCGACTGCTCGATGCTTGAAATCAACCCCCTGGTCGTCACGGGCGAGGGCGAGGTGCTGCCGCTCGACGCCAAGATGAATTTCGATTCCAACGCGCTCTACCGCCATCCGGACATCATGGAACTGCGCGACGTGGACGAGGAAGACCCCACCGAGCTTGAAGCCTCGAAGGCCGACCTCAACTACGTAAAGCTCGACGGCAACATCGGCTGCATGGTCAACGGCGCAGGTCTGGCCATGGCGACCATGGACATCATTAAACTCAAGGGCGGCGAGCCCGCCAACTTCCTCGATGTGGGCGGCGGGGCGACGAAAGAGCGCGTCACCACCGCGTTCAAGATCATCCTCTCCGACGTCAACGTCGAAGGGATTCTGGTCAACATCTTCGGCGGCATCATGCGCTGCGATGTGATCGCGGAAGGTGTTGTCGCCGCCGCGCGCGAAATCAGCCTGAACGTACCCCTGGTGGTGCGGCTGGAGGGCACCAACGTGGATTTGGGCAAGAAGATCATGAAGGACTCAGGGCTGCCGATCATCACCGCCGACAACCTGGCCGACGCCGCCGAAAAGGTTGTCAAAGCCGTGAAGGAGGCTGCGTAATGTCCGTCCTCGTCGGCAAAAACACCAAAGTCATCTGCCAGGGCTTCACCGGAAGCCAGGGCACGTTCCACTCGGAACAAGCCATCGCCTACGGCACCAAAATGGTCGGCGGGGTGACGCCCGGCAAGGGCGGAACCACGCACCTGGACCTGCCGGTGTTCGACACGGTGGCCGAAGCGCGCAAGGCCACGGGTTGCGACGCCACCGCGATTTACGTGCCGCCTCCATTTGCCGCTGATGCCATCCTGGAAGCCATCGACGCCGAAGTACCATTAGCGGTGTGCATCACTGAAGGGATTCCTGTTTTGGACATGGTGCGCGTCAAGCGTGCGCTGGCGGGTTCCAAGACGCGCCTGATCGGGCCCAACTGCCCCGGCATCATCACGCCCGGCGAATGCAAGATCGGCATCATGCCCGGCCACATCCACCAGAAAGGCAAGATCGGCATCGTCTCGCGGTCGGGCACGCTGACCTACGAAGCCGTGGCGCAGACCACCGCGGCGGGCCTGGGCCAGACCACGTGTATCGGCATCGGCGGCGACCCGGTGAACGGCACCAACTTCATCGATTGCCTTGAGCTGTTCCTGGGCGACGACGCCACGGAAGGCATCATCATGATCGGCGAAATCGGCGGCACCGCCGAGGAAGACGCCGCCGAGTTCTACAAGGCTGCCAAAAAGAAAAAGCCCATCGTCGGGTTCGTGGCCGGTGTCACCGCACCGCCGGGCCGCCGCATGGGCCATGCGGGCGCCATCATCTCGGGCGGCAAGGGCACGGCCAACGCCAAGTTCGAGGCCATGCGCGCGGCGGGCTTCCACATCGCCGACTCGCCCGCCTCTCTGGGCCAGACCATGCTGAAGGCGATGAAGGGCTAGAGCGTCTTATGCGTCGGTTAGTGTGGGGTGTGCTGGGGCTCGCGCTGTCGGTATGCGCTGTCTCCGTGTCCGCGAAAGCCGCCGATAACGGCCAGCTTCTGGTCGGCATCGGCGAGTACGACATCATCCCCGACGACAACCGCTCGGGCGCGGTCTACGCGCAGTATCGTTTCGGCTGGAGTGTCGGCGAAGGCTGGCTGGGCAAAAGCTTTCTGGGGCTCAAGCCGCTGGTAGGCGGCTTCATCAACGGCGACGACGGCCGTTTTGTTTACGCGGGCTTCGCCGCGCCCTTCCAGTGGAACCGCGGACTCTTTGAATTTGAGCCTTCGGCGGGCATCGGCCTTTACCACCAGGGCAACAGCACGTTCCTGGGCGGCAAGGCGCAGTTCCACGTGGGCTTCCAGGGTTCGGTGCGCGTCATCCACGGCGTGCGGGCCGGCCTTGGCCTCACCCACGTCTCCAACGCCACGCTGCTGCACAAAAAGAACCGCGGCACGAACATTCTGATGGGCACCATTGGGTTGGAATTCTAAAGGCGGTTAAGGTTCCGCTTTCAGCAGTGCCTGAAAGATTCGTTCCATGAAACTTCCCGGCCCGTTTCACATCACCCGCGTCGTAGAATCCGAAGGCGCCTTCCGCGCGCCCGATTTCATCCTGCCCGACGCAACGCCACAAGCATTTTCCGAAACGCGCACGTCCAAAGATCCGCGCTTTGTCGATATCGCGGGTCACCGCCTCATCATGTCGTTCCACAGCCTGATCGTGCGCACACCGCGCAACATCATCCTGGTGGACACCTGTGTGGGCAACGACAAACAGCGCCCTACGCTGCCCGAGTGGCACATGCGCAACGGGCCGTACCTGGAAGACCTGGCCAAAGCGGGCTATCCGGCCGAGAGCATCACGCATGTTTTGTGCACCCATCTCCATGCCGACCATGTCGGCTGGAACACGCGGCTGATCAACGGGCGCTGGGTGCCGACGTTCCCCAACGCCAAGTACATCATGCACCGCACCGAGGTGGAGCACTGGCAAGAGGTGCAGAAAGACCCCGAGAAGGTGGCAAACCACCGCTCGTGGAACGATTCGGTGCAGCCGATCCTCGATGCCAAGCAAGCCGTGATCGTCGCGGGCGATTACGAAATCGAACCCGGCGTGCGCCTGATGCCCGCCCCCGGCCACAGCCCCGGCAACATCGTGCTGGTGCTGGACGACGGCAAGGACCGCGCGTTCCTGGTGGGCGATACCCTGCACCATCCCGTGCAGATCGAGCGGCCCCACTGGTCCAGCCGCTTCTGCTGGGACGCTCAGATGTCGGCCGAGACCCGGACAAAGTTTGTTTCGGGTGTGGCCGATACCGGCGCCTGGGTGATCCCGGCCCATTTCGCCCCGCCATGCGCGGTTCAGATCATTGCCGACAAGGATGGTTTCTGGTTTAAGACCGCGCCATAACACGCCATTATCGCGGACATTTTGATTGTCGCGTCTGTGGCGTTCCCGCCATCGGTCGGTTTCATGCAGCTCACCACGCTCGAAATTCTGGAGAAGGGTCTCGCCTTGCAGCAGGCAGGCCAGCTTGAGGCTGCCGAGGCCTGCTATTTCGACGTGCTGGAGGCCGAGCCCGACAACACCGAGGCCATGAAGCTCCTCAGCATCATCGCCGCCACCCGCGGCGATTTCGAGGATGCCTTGAATTATGCCGACGCGGCCATCGAGCTTGCCCCCCACATGGGCGATTACTGGTATTTGCGCGGGCGGGTTCTTTTGGATGCGGGGGCGTCCGCCGAGGCCGTCGAAGCGCTTGAAACGGCCTTGAGCAAATCGCCCGCCGATCCCCTGACGGTGAAGATCGACCTCGCCACGGCGCAAGGCCAGGCCGAGAATTGGGCGGGCTCACTCGCCACCGCGGAGTCCCTGCTCGCGACACATCCTTATGACCCCCGCGTGCTCCTGGCCGCGGCCACGGCGGCGTCGGTCCTGCGCCGCGACGATCTGGCCATCGCCTACTACAAGCGCGGCATCGAGGCCGACGGCAACGACGCCAATTTGTGGTCGGGGGCGGGCCGGCATTTCCGGGCCATGGGCGATCTTGAGAACGCCTGGATGTGCATGGAGCGCGCGCTGGCGCTGACGCCCACCGATCCCGACGCGCACTATGCCACGCGCATCGTGCGCACCGAGGCCGTGCCCGCCTGGCACTTCAACATGATGAACGACACCGTGCGCAACAAGGCGTTCCGCGCGGCCATCGAGCGTCAGATCAAGCCGCATCACACGGTCCTGGAAATCGGCACGGGGGCGGGGCTGCTCGCCATGATGGCCGGACGCACCGGCGCGCAAGTCTATACGTGCGAGGCCAACGCCGTGCTGGCGCAGACCGCGCGCGGGCTGATCGAGCACAACAAGATGAACGGCAATGTCACGGTCATCGCCAAACCGTCGTGGGAAGCGGTCGTGGGCGTGGATATTCCCCGCCAGGCCGATGTGCTGATCGCCGAAATTTTCTCGGCGCAATTTTTGTCGGAAGAGGTGATCCCCAGCCTGGAAGACGCCAAGCGCCGTTTGCTCAAGCCCGGCGGCATCATGATTCCCTCCAGCGGCGCCATGGTGAGCGCGCTTGTTTCAAGCGACGAGTTGGAGAGTCTCACGCGTGTGACCACCATCGAGGGCTTCGACTTCACGTCGTTCAACGCGTTTGCACCCCTGATCATGAACATGGAAAGCCCCAACTACGCCATGCGCTGGCTGTCGGAGCCGACCGACCTGTTCACCTTCAACTTCCAGGATGACGATGAATTCCCGGCGGAGGACACGCAAGTCGCCCTAGAGGTGACGCAAGACGGCATGTGCCAGGGCGTGGTGCAGTGGCTGCGCCTGATGCTGGATGACGAGACGCCCTACAGCAATCCGCCCGGCGACGACAAGGCCACGCGCACCAAGCACTGGACGCCGTTGTTCTATCCTTTTGCTCTGCCGCGCCTGCTGAAGAAGGGCCAGACGGCCACTTTACGGGTTTCCCATAACCGCAAGGGTGCGCGCATCGAGCTGGTCTCGGTGTTCTAAGAATTAAGTGATGCGCGCTAATTCCGACGAGAACTCGTGGGCGAAGCGCGTCACGCGCTCCCAGTCGGTGTAGGCGTAATCCTTGCGGGTATGGGCTTCGCCGCCTGCGCGCCGCACGATGTAGCGCATCATCATCCGTTTCCACCAGCCGTAGCGCGTGAAGGGGAAGGCACCCGCGATCTGCTCGACGCGGGCCGGCCGCCACCCCAAACCATCCAGGAACGGATCGGAAAAAGTGCAGGCTTCCTGCCGGCCTTGCGCGCCGCTGGAGGACGCCCCGCTGACAGCGAAGAAGGCCGAGGGCTTCTGTTTCAGGGCATTCAGGTTCTTGGCGATGAACTTGCCGATGTAGCTCTGGTATTTGCCGTAGTGCACCGAGGCCCCGACGATGATGGCGTCGAACGCCGCGGCATCAAGGCCGGGCGGCAGGGCATCGCCCCGGTGCAGGGTGACGTTCTGGCCGACCTGGCGCAAGGTGGCGGCAATGGTGTCGGCCACCTTCGCCGTATGCCCGTCCGTCGTGCCGTAAACGATGAGAATGTGTGCCATACCTCATGACTACCACGCGCCAGCCCGCACACCTTGACCCAGGTCAAGTCAGATCGCTTTAAGGCCCCGGTTTGTAATTGGGGTTCTCAGGCGGCGTGATTTTAGCGTAGTAGCTCCAGGTAGAGTTCACCGGCGTCATCTCCCAATCCGTCGGCTTCTCCAGCATGTGCGGATAATCCTTCTCCAGTTTGGCGCGGACCACGGGCGTTACGTCGTCCAGGGTGCCGGTGATCTTGTGGCTGTGCGAGCGGGCGAACAGCGCCGCCGTGATGCCGGTTTTTCTCTGCCACTCGCCCATGCGCATCCAAGGCAGCCACGGCGTCTGGCGGAAGAAGCCCGCCAGCATGGTCGACCACGCCCGGTCGCGGTCTTCCAGTTCGGCCGTGGGCGTGTAGAACACGAAATGCTCCGACGGCCCGATGATCGCGCCCGTGGACGACTTCGGCCAGCCTTCGGGCGTCACCGGGTTGTCGATCTCCATGGCCCAGTCCCAGGCCAGCATGGTGTAGCCGCCCAGTTGCTTCCACGGCAGCACGTAGTCGCGCTTGCCGGCGGATTTCAGTTTCGATTTATCCTTCTCGGTGGCCCAGCCCACGTTGGTCTGGAAGCCGTAAAAATCGTGCGACAGCACATTGTCGGGCCAGGCGGCGGGCAGGGTGGTGCGCACTTTTTCGTGGATGTAAGGGGCGACCTTGCACACTTCGCCGGTCCACGGATTCTCCCATGTGTCGATCAGCGCGCCCGTTTGCAGATCGGTGTAGAAGGTGGCGTCCTTGCCCCGGTAATCAAGCCCGCCATCCTCGCGCCAGCGGAACTGCAGGCTGCCGCAGCCCACATAGCCTACCAAAGGCACAATGCGCTGGCCCGGAATGACGGCGAAGAACGTGCCTTCATGGCCGCCCCACACCAGCTCTTCGCCGAGCGTGCCCCACAGCTTGGCGAAGGCGTAGAGATTGTCGCGCGGGCTGGTGAAATCGAGTGCCTCGCGTTTGCCCGTGGCGGCCGCGGCGGCCAGGGGCATGCTCGCGGGTAGCAAGGCTGCACCCAAACCCATGCCCAGGCTTTGGCGCCGCGACAGGGCATTCAAGCTGGCGGTCATGGCGTCGATCAGCATGGCGGTCCTCCCCCGGATAAGGCGCAAGTTTAGCAAATGCGGCCACGCTCGGTTGCCAAACGCGAAGGCATTGCCGAGTGGCGGTCGCATAAATTAGCGTAAAGTTCCGGCTGTTTCCGGCTCTTAAGGTGGCGTCATGATCGACTGGCCCTGCAATCCCAAAACCACGGCCCTTCTCAACATCGATTTGCAGAACATTTTCGTCGAGGGCTACAGCATCTCCTCGCCCAACGGGCCCGAGGTGGTGGCGCAGATGAACCGGCTGGCCGCCGTTTGCCGCAAGGCGGGGGTGTTAGTTATTCATACGGCGCAGCAGACGCGCGCCGACATGTCCAACCGTGGTGTCGCGTCCGACATCGTCATTAGTTATCTCGCCAGTCACGGCCTGGAGCGCGGCGGCATCAAGGCCGGTACGCACGCGGTGGCGCTGTCCGAGCGTTTGGTGGTGGACCCCGCCGATATTGTCCTCATCAAGCCGCGCTACGGCGCCTTCACCGGCACGGACCTTGATCTGATCTTGCGCGCCAAGGGTATCGACACGGTCATCATCGGCGGCATCGCCACCAATGTCTGCTGCGACACCACCGCGCGCGAGGCGTGCATGCGCGACTACAAAGTGTTCTTTCTCTCCGACGGCACCGGCAACCGGGGCCTGGCCAATCTCACCGCCGATCAGGTGAAGGCCGCCACCCTGGCCACCCTGGAATTCGCCTTCGCCCAAGTGCTGTCGGTCGATGAGATGATCGGCAAAATCGAAGACAAGGCGCGCCTGCCAGTTCAAGGTGCGGGCTAGTCCCAAAAAGCAAAGCTATCACGCTGAAATTACAGGGGTTTAGGGCCGTTTTTGGGCTCTCTCGCGTTGTCGGCGCGGCGCATTTGGGCTATGACTCGGGGTGATGCGGCCCCCTCATCGGTGGGGATGACGGGTTCCGGGCCGCCCGCAAGGAAGCCAACCGTGGATACAACTTTTCTCTCCGGCGCCAACGCCGTTTTTCTGTCCGAACTTTACGACCAATACTTGAAGAATCCTGGCAGTGTGGACCCCGGCTGGGCCGCATTTTTCCGCGACCTGGGCGACGGCCAGGCCGAACTGATCCGCGAACTGCATGGGGCCAGTTGGTCGCAGGCGCAGCCCGCCGTCATCGGCGCGCCGGACCCCGATGCCGCCCCCGCCCCAGGAAAAGATAAGGGCGGCAAGGATAAGGGCGCCAAGGCTGCTCCCGCCGGCACCGTCGATCAGGCCGCCGTCATGAAGCAGGCCGAGGACTCGATCAAGGCTTTGGCCATCATTCGCGCCTACCGTACGCGCGGCCATCAAATGGCGAACCTCGACCCCCTGCGCCTGACCCGCCAGAAGTCGCACCCGGAACTGGATATCGGCTACCACGGCTTCACCGAAGCCGACATGGACCGCCAGATCGTGCTGGGCGGCGTCATGGGTTTCGACAAGGCCACGTTGCGCCAGCTCATGGATGCCCTGAAACAGACCTACTGCGGCACCATCGGCGTCGAGTACATGCACGTGCAGGACATCAAACAAAGGGAATGGCTGCAGGCCCGCATCGAACCCAACCGCAACCAGCCTGCGTTCTCGCCCGAAGGCAAGAAGGCCATTCTGGAGCGCATGGTCGACGCCGAGGGCTTCGAGAAGTTTTTGGGCATCAAGTACACCGGCACGAAGCGCTTCGGCCTGGACGGCGGCGAAGCCACCATTCCGGCGCTGGAACAGATTTTAAAGCGCGGCGGTGCCTTGGGTGTAAAGCAGGTGGTGCTGGGCATGGCCCACCGCGGCCGCTTGAACGTGCTTGTGAACGTCATGCACAAGCCCTTCAGCGCATTGTTCTCGGAGTTCCAGGGCAACTCGCCCAACCCCGACAGCGTCGAAGGCTCGGGCGACGTGAAGTATCACTTAGGGACATCTGCCGACCGCGAGTTCGACGGCAATGTCGTGCACCTGTCGCTCACCGCCAACCCCTCGCACCTGGAAGTGGTCAACCCCGTGGTGCTGGGCAAGGTCCGCGCCAAGCAGGATCAGGTGGGCGATACCGCCCGCAAGCAAAACCTGGCGCTGCTCATTCACGGCGATGCGGCCTTCGCGGGCCAGGGCATCATCGCCGAGTGCTTCGGCTTCTCGCAGATCGACGGTTACACCACCGGCGGCACCATTCACGTCGTCATCAACAACCAGATCGGCTTCACGACGACACCCAGGTATTCGCGCTCTGGGCTATACTGCACCGACGTCGCCAAGATGGTCGAAGCGCCGATCTTCCACGTCAACGCCGACGACCCGGAAGCCGTGGTGCATGCCGCCCGCATTGTCACCGAGTTCCGCCAGGAGTTCGGCATCGACGTGGTGCTGGACATCGTCTGCTACCGCCGCTTCGGCCATAACGAAGGCGACGAGCCCAAGTTCACCCAGCCGGTCATGTACAAGCAGATCGAAGCGCAGCCCACCGCGCGCACGATCTACGCCAAGCGCCTGGTCGAAGAAGGCCTCTACACCCAGGCCGAGGCCGACATGATGATGTCGAAGTTCATGCACATGATGGAGGCCGATTTCGAGGCTTCAGCCAGCTTCAAGCCCAACAAGGCCGACTGGCTGGAAGGCGCCTGGAAGGGCCTGGCCTCCATGGGCGAGGAAGAGGAATTCCGCGAGGACGCCACGGGCGTTGCACCCGACCTCTTGAAAGAAGTGGGCTACGCCATTTCCGAAATCCCCAAGGGGGTCGCGGTCAATTCCAAGATCACGCGCCAGCTGAAGGCCAAGCGCGAAGCCATAGACACTGGCCAGGACATCGACTGGGCCACCGCCGAGGCCTTGGCGTTCGGCACGCTGCTGGTCGAAGGCTCGAAGGTGCGTCTGTCGGGGCAGGATTGCGGCCGCGGCACCTTCTCGCAGCGTCACTCGGTACTGGTGGACCAGAACACCGAAGACCGCTACGTGCCGCTCAACAACATCCGGCCCGGCAAGCAGGCGCAATTCGAGGTGCTGGACAGCCCCTTGTCCGAATTGTCGTTGCTCGGCTTCGAATACGGCTACAGCCTGGCCGAACCCAACGCGCTGACCTTGTGGGAGGCGCAGTTCGGCGACTTCTCCAACGGCGCGCAGATGATCATCGACCAGTTCATCTCCTCCGCCGAAAGCAAGTGGCTGCGCCTGTCGGGCCTGGTGATGCTGCTGCCGCATGGCTACGAAGGCCAGGGCCCTGAGCACTCATCGGCGCGCGTCGAGCGGTATTTGCAGATGTCGGGCCAGGACAATTGGCAGGTCTGCAACTTCACCACGCCGGCCAACCTGTTCCACGCGCTGCGCCGCCAGATCCGCCGCAACTTCCGCAAGCCGCTCATTGTTTTTGAACCGAAGTCACTCCTGCGTCACAAGCGCTGTGTCTCGACCCTGGAGGACATGGGCCCCAAGGGCAAATTCCTGCGCGTCATCGGCGAAGCCGGCAAAATCGCGGCCCCGGCTAAGATTCGCCGCGTCGTACTGTGCACGGGCAAGGTCTATTACGACCTTCTCCAGACCCGCGAGGACAAAGGCATCGACGATGTGGCCATCATCCGCGTCGAGCAGCTTTATCCGTGGCCCAAGGAAACGCTGGCCAAGGAACTGGCGCAGTACAAGAACGCTGAAGTGGTCTGGTGCCAGGAAGAGCCCGCCAACATGGGCGCCTGGACGTTCGTCGACCGCCGCCTCGAGTACGCGCTGGAGGGTATCGACATCAAATCCAAGCGGCCGTTCTACGCCGGCCGCGCGCCGGCCGCCTCGCCGGCCACCGGCCTGATGAAGGTGCACGTGAAGGAACAAAATCAGCTGGTGGAGTGGGCGTTGTCCACGCCGCTGACCCAGATTCCGCAGCCGTTCCGCCGTGTCGCCAAGATCGGCAAGATGGCCGCCGAATAAGTCACGCCCACACACAAAGAAAAATCAGAATTAAGCAGGGATACCATGGCAACCGAAATCAAAGTTCCGACCTTGGGGGAATCGGTGACGGAAGCGACCGTCGCCAAGTGGCTGAAGAAGGTGGGCGATGCTGTCGCCGCCGACGAGCCCGTTCTTGAGTTGGAAACGGACAAGGTGACGCTGGAAGTGAACGCCCCCGCCGCCGGAACGTTGACCGATATTGTCGCTGGCGAAGGCGAGAACGTGAACGTCGGCGCGGTGCTGGGTCTGTTGGGCGGTTCGGGCAGCGCTGCCGCTGCCGCTCCGGCCAAGAAGGCTGAAGCGCCGAAAGCGGCACCCGCCGCCGCTCCGGCGCCCAAGGCCGCTGCCCCGGCTGCCGCTCCTGCGCCTGCAGCGAAGCCCGCGGCTCCGGCCCCGGCCGCCGCACCCAAAGTGTCTTACGCCGCCGATTTCCCGTTGGCGCCTGCCGTCCGTCATCTGGTGGACGAGCACGTGCTCGATCCGCGTAAAATTCCCGCCACCGGCAAGGACGGCCGCCTGACCAAGGCCGACGTGATCGCCTACATCGCCGCCGGCGGCGATAAGGCCGCCAAGCCCACGGTTCCCGCCCGCGGCCCCCGCGAGGAAGTGGTGAAGATGACGCGGCTGAGAAAGAGAATCGCCGAGCGTCTGAAGGAAGCCCAGAACACCGCCGCCATGCTGACCACCTTCAACGAGGTGGATATGTCGGCCGTGATGTCCATGCGCAACAAGTACAAGGACGGTTTCGAGAAGAAGCACGGCGTGAAGATGGGCTTCATGTCCTTCTTCGTGAAGGCCTGCGTGGCGGCACTGAATGAAATCCCCGCCGTGAACGCCGAAATCCGGGGCGAGGATCTGGTTTACAAGAACTACTACGACATCGGCGTCGCGGTGGGCACGCCGCAAGGCCTGGTGGTGCCCGTGGTGCGCGATTGCGATGCCAAGTCCTTCGCCGAGATCGAGGCGGAAATCTCGGGCTTCGGCCGCAAGGCGCGCGACGGCAAGCTGACCATCGAGGAAATGACCGGCGGTACCTTCACCATCTCCAACGGCGGCATTTATGGCTCGATGCTGTCCACGCCCATTCTGAACACGCCGCAGTCGGCGATTCTGGGCATGCACAACATCAAAAACCGCGCCGTGGTGCTGGACGACGGCTCCATTGTCGCGCGGCCCATGATGTACCTGGCCCTGAGTTACGATCACCGCATCATCGACGGCCGCGAGGCCGTCACCTTCCTGGTGCGCGTGAAGGAAGGCCTGGAAGACCCCGGCCGCCTCGTTCTGGATATGTAGCTAAAAACATCTGTCACCCTCGGGCTTGACCCGAGGGTCCAGGGAAAAAAGCGCAACTTTATGAAGTATGGATGCCCCGGTTAAACCGGGGCATGACAATTTAAAATACGACCGGCTTAGGAAACAGTTATGTCCGACACTTTCGACGTTATTGTCATCGGCGGCGGGCCCGGCGGCTACGTCTGCGCCATCCGCGCGGCCCAGTTGGGCTTGAAAACCGCCTGTGTCGAGAACCGGGGCTCGCTCGGCGGCACCTGCCTGAACGTCGGCTGCATCCCCTCCAAGGCGCTGTTGCAGTCCTCGCACCTGTTCGAGGAAGCCAATCACTCCTTTGCCGATCACGGCATCAAGGTGGCCAAGGTCGACCTTGACCTCCCGACCATGATGAAGCGCAAAGACGAGGTGGTGAAGCAGAACACCTCCGGCATCGAGTTCCTGTTCAAGAAAAACAAGGTCACCTACATCAAGGGTACGGGCAAGATCGCTAAGGCTTCTCCCGGTGCGCACCAGGTGGCGGTGAAGGGCCTCGACGGCAAGGACGCCACCTACACCGCCAAATACGTGGTCATCGCCACGGGCTCGGAAGTCACACCCCTGCCCGGTATCACCATCGACGAAAAGCAGATTGTCTCGTCTACCGGCGCGCTTGAGCTTTCCAAAGTGCCGAAGTCGCTGGTGGTCATCGGCGCGGGCGTCATCGGCCTGGAAATGGGTTCGGTGTGGCGGCGTCTGGGCGCCGAGGTCACCGTCATCGAGTTCCTGGATTTCATTTTGCCGCCCATGGACGGCGAAGTGCGCAAGCAGATGCAGCGCATTCTTGAAAAGCAGGGGTTGAAATTCCAACTCGGTCAAAAAGTCACCAAAGCTGTCGCCGGCAAGGACGGGGTGACGCTCACGGTCGAACCTGCCAAAGGCGGGGCGGCCCAGGAAATCAAGGCCGAGACCGTCTTGGTGGCCGTGGGCCGCCGCCCCTTCACGGCGGGCTTAGGATTGGCCGAAGCGGGCGTGAAACTGACCAACCGCGGCTTTGTCGAAGCCGACGTGCATTACCAGACCAACGTGGAAGGCATTTTTGCCATCGGTGACGTCATCGGCGGCATGATGCTGGCCCACAAGGCCGAAGACGAAGGTGTCGCCGTGGCCGAACTGATGGCCGGGCAAACCGCCCACATCAACTACGACGCCATCGCATCGGTTGTCTACACGTGGCCGGAAGTGGCGGGCATCGGTAAAACTGAAGAGCAGTTGAAAGAGGCGGGTGTGGCGTACAAGGCGGGCAAGTTCCCCTTCACGGCCAACAGCCGTGCCCGGGCCAATGGTGATATCGACGGTTTCGTGAAAATCCTGGCCGACGCATCCACCGACCGCGTTCTGGGCTGCCACATCATCGGGCCTTCGGGCGGCGACCTGATCATGGAAGTGGCGCTGGGTATGGAATTCGGCGCGTCGGCTGAGGATATCGCCCGCACCTGCCATGCCCACCCGCAATTGGGCGAAGCGGTGAAGGAAGCGGCCCTGAACGTCGACAAGCGCGCCATCCACATCTGAGCGCGGTTCTCAGCACGGCGTTTTCCCCGCAACTCCCGCAACCCACCTGCATTCGCCCTGCATTTGCAGGCGGCGGCCATGCTAGCATTTGCCCGCCATGAGCCGTTTCGCCCCCACCCTGGCCGTCATCATCCCGGCCTATAACGCTGCATCTACGCTGGACC
>JAEUKM010000066.1 GCA_016793085.1 Rhodospirillaceae bacterium | reverse complement strand
CAGCGTGGCGGATGATGCCGTATCTGCCCTGGTCAATTTAGGTTATGGCCGTGCCGATGCTTATGGCGCGGTTGCGCGCGCGGTTCAGTCCGATCCGGGGGCGAACGTGGGCAGCCTGATCAAATCGTCTTTACGTGAATTGAGCGGCGCCGATGGCTGAAGCCGAACGCATTGTGGGCGGCGCGCGCCAGCCCGAGGACGCCGACGCCACGCTGCGGCCCAAGGTGCTGGGCGATTTCATCGGCCAGGCCGGCGTGCGCGAGAACCTGTCGGTGTTCATTGCCGCCGCCAAGGGCCGCAAGGAGCCCTTGGATCACGTGCTGCTGCACGGGCCGCCGGGTTTGGGCAAGACCACGCTGGCGCACATCGTCGCGCGCGAGTTGGGCGTGGGCTTCCGGGCCACGTCGGGGCCGATGATCGCCAAGGCGGGCGATCTGGCCGCGATTTTGACCAACCTGGAAGCTAACGATGTTTTGTTCATCGATGAAATCCACCGCCTTAATCCCGCCATAGAGGAAGTGCTCTATCCGGCCATGGAGGACTTCCAGTTGGACCTGATTATCGGCGAGGGTCCGGCTGCGCGCTCTGTGCGGATCGAACTGCAGCCGTTTACGCTGATCGGGGCGACCACGCGCTCCGGGTTGCTGACAACCCCCTTGCGCGACCGTTTCGGCATTCCGCTCAGGCTGGAGTTCTATTCCACGGGCGATCTGGTTGAGATCGTGCGGCGGGGCGGGAAGGTTTTAGGTGTGGCGATGAGCGAGGATGGCGCGATGGAAATCGCCCGCCGATCGCGCGGAACCCCGCGCGTGGCGGGCCGTTTGCTGCGCCGGGTGCGCGACTTCGCGGCCGTCGACGGTGACGCCAAGATCACTGTGCAGGTGGCCGATGCGGCCCTGAAGCGGCTCGACGTGGATGCGGTGGGTCTCGATGCCATGGACCGCCGTTACTTGAATTGCATCGCGGCCAACTACGCGGGCGGGCCGGTGGGCGTTGAAACGCTGGCGGCGGCCTTGTCGGAAGAACGCGATACGATCGAGGACGTGATCGAGCCGTTCTTGATTCAGCAGGGCCTGCTGCAACGCACCCCGCGCGGACGCGTGCTGAGCGACAAGGGCTACAAACACCTGGGGCTTGCCACGCCCAAACGCGAAGCCGCGCAGTTCGACCTCCTGGACGGCGAGGGGTCATGAGCAGCGGGCCGCAAGTGTTTGGTGGCGAGTTGCGCGGCAAGACGCACGTCCTGCCCATGCGCGTGTATTACGAGGACACCGATGCGGGCGGCATTGTTTATCACGCCAACTATTTGCGCTTTGCCGAGCGCGGCCGTACCGAGATGTTGCGCGCCATCGGCATCCACCAGAATGCCTTGCGCGAGGAGACGGGCCTGATCTTCGCGGTTTACAAAGGCGAGGTTCATTATATCAAGCCCGCAAAGCTGGATGATCTGGTGCTGGTGGAAACGGCGCTGACGGAATTAAGCGGGGCATCGGTGCGCATCCGCCAGACCATCCGCCGCGCGCTGGACGCCGACACCGAGGATTTGGTGCAGTTCATCGCGCAAGTCGTGTGCATCAACGCCGACGGCCGCGCGGCCCGGCTGCCGGCGAACTTGCGCAAAACATTAGAGCCTTACGTCACTGCGTAAGCAAACCGAGACATGATAAAGAGAAGGTAGGACAAGACAGTATGGATCCAGTGATAACGCAAGATGTGGCGCTGACCGCCGCCGGGGCCGCCAACCACCTTTCGGCGTGGGCCTTGTTCCTGCAGGCCGATATCGTCGTCAAAGCCGTCATGCTGGGCCTGATCTTCGCCTCGCTGTGGAGTTGGGCGATCATTTTCGACAAAGTGATCCGGCTGCGTTCCCTTTCACGGCAGGCCGAGGACTTTGAAGAGAAGTTCTGGTCGGGCAGTTCGCTGGAAGATCTGTACGAACGCATCGGCACCAAGCCGCGCGAACCCATGTCGGCGATTTTTGTGGCCGCCATGCGAGAGTGGAAACGCTCGGCCGGCAAACCGGGCGCCGTCAGCAACGCCAGTACCCTGGCCGAGCGTCTCGACCGCGTCATGAAAATCAGCCTCGAGCGCGAAATGGACATTCTCCAGCGCCGCATGATCTTCCTGGCCTCGACGGGTTCGGTGGCGCCGTTCCTCGGCCTGTTCGGCACGGTGTGGGGCATCATGAATACGTTCACCGCCATCGGCGCCACGTCGGATACGAGCCTGGCCACCGTGGCCCCCGGCATCGCCGAAGCGCTGTTCGCCACCGCCATCGGCCTGGTCGCCGCCATTCCGGCGGTGATCGCCTACAACAAGATTTCCAGCGACCTCAACCGCTACGCCGTGCGGCTGGAAAACTTCGCCGGTGAGTTCGGAGCGATCCTGTCGCGCCAGCTCGATATCCGGAGCAACTAGGCCATGGGTGCGTTCATCAAAGGGGCAGCCGGGGGCAAGTCGAGCCGCCGCGCGTTCGCCCCGGTGGCCGAAATCAACGTCACGCCGATGGTCGACGTCATGCTGGTGCTGCTGGTGATTTTCATCATCACGGCTCCCTTGCTGCAGACGGGCGTGAACGTGAACCTGCCGCAGACCACGAAGTCCAAGTCGCTGCCGCAGGACAACAAACCCTTGAACCTGTTCGTGCAGAAGGACGGCACGTTTTACCTGAACGGCCCGGAGACCACCGTGACGCTGGATGAACTGCGCCCGAAGCTGTCCAGCATGAAGCAGTCGAACCCGGACCTGAACATCTACGTGCGCGGCGACAAAGACGTGCCCTACGGCACCATGATGGCGGCCATGGCCGAAGTGCAGGCGGCGGGTTTCGCGCGCGTGGCCTTCGTCACCGAGCCCGCCAAGAAATCGCTGCGTTCGCCGCGCTAGGGATCAACGCCGACACTTAAATCATGGCCAAGCGCTCGTCGCCTTATACCTCGGTTCAGTCCAATCAGTCGCAGGGGCTTGTGCTGTCCCTGATGCTGCACGTGGGCGTCGTGGCCGCGACCTACGTGAGCCTGCCGTTCCTGCGCAAGGATCCGCCCGAGGAAACACCGATCATCCTGGACCTTGTGACCATCGACGACATCACGGCCGCGCCGCCGCGCCCGGCGCCGCAGCCGGACCCCAAGCCCGAACCGCCCAAGCCCGAGATGGAGCCGGTCAAGGCCTCGGAGATCGCGCCGCCCCAGGCCGATCAGATGCCGCCGCCGCCCGATCTGAAGGTGAAGGAAGAGCCCAAGCCCGAACCGCAGAAGAAGGTTCCGCCGCCGCCGCCCAAACCCCAACCGAAAAAGAAAGACGACTGGGCCGACCTGCAATCGCTGGTGAAGGACATCGAGAAGAAGGAAAACAAGAAGCAGACCCAGCAGCAGGCCGCCGTGCCGCAGGATCAGGCGAAAGTGATCTCGCCGTTGGTGGCCGATAAGGCGACCATGAGCGAGCGCGACGCCATCGCCGCGCACATCGAAGCATGCTGGCGCATCGACCCCGGCAAGGAAGGCATCGAGGATCTGACGGCGGAAATCCGAGTGTTAATTAATCGTGACGGTTCGGTCCAGCAGGCGCAAATCGTCGACATGGGGCGCTATTTTACCGATTCCGCGTTCCGCACGTTCGCGAACAGTGCGCGTAACGCTGTATTGAGTTGCGGCAACATCCCAATTTCGCCACAACGGTATGATGCGCTAAAAGACCTGCTGTTCAATTTCTCGCCCCAAGGGCGGATCAATTAGGGCCGCGGAACAACGAGGACCGGATTGAACCATAGCTACCGGATTTAACCGCAGATGATGTCGGGTGATGCGATGATGAAACGTGTGCTGGCCGTAGTTGTTGCTGTGGTGCTGATGGCGCCGGCGATGTGGGCGATGCCCGCCCACGCCCAGGTGAAGATCGACATCACCCGCGGCCGCGTCGAGCCTATGCCGATTGCCATCACCATCTTCGCGGGCTCCAACGACCAGTCCAACCAGGTGGGCCGCGATGTCAGCGACGTGATCTCGAAGAATCTCGAACGCTCCGGCCTGTTCAAGCCCTTGGACCGCGCGGGCTTCCTCCAGCAACTGACCTCGCTGGAAGTGCAGCCGCGCTTCCCCGACTGGCGCACCATCGCGGCGCAAGCCCTGGTCCAGGGTGTGGTGGAGCCGCAGCCCTCGGGCCAGCTTCGTATTGCCTTCCGGCTATGGGATGTGTTCGGCGGCCAGCAAATGGTGGGGCAGGCCTATGTGACGCAACCCGAGAACTGGCGCCGCGTGGCGCACATCATTTCGGATGCCATCTACACCGCCATCACCGGAGAAAGCGGCTACTTTGACACACGTATTGTTTACATCGCCGAAAGCGGTCCGCCGACGAAGCGCCTGAAGCGCCTGGCCATCATGGATCAGGACGGCGCCAATCACCGCTACCTCACCGACGGTGCGAACCTGGTGCTGACCCCGCGTTTCTCGCCGACGACGCAGGAGATCACGTATCTCTCGTACTTCCGCAACATCCCGCGCGTGTACCTGTTCAACATCGACACCGGACGCCAGGAAGTGCTGGGCGATTTTCCGGGCATGACTTACGCCCCAAGATTCTCGCCCGACGGCAACAAAGTCATCTTCAGCATGGCCGCCGACGGCAACTCGGATATTTATGAAATGGACCTGCGCACGCGGCGCACGGCAAGGTTGACCGATCACCCAGCCATCGACACCTCGCCCAGCTTCTCGCCGAATCGTGACCAGATCACGTTCAACTCCGACCGCGGTGGCAGCCAGCAGCTTTACGTGATGAACGCCGACGGCACCAACGTGCAGCGCATCAGCTTCGGGCAGGGCAAGTACGGCACGCCCGTGTGGTCGCCGCGCGGCGATCTGATTGCGTTTACCCGCATCAATCAGGGCAATTTCTACATTGGCGTGATGAAGCCGGACGGTTCGGGCGAGCGTCTGCTGGCCGAAGGTTTCATTGTCGAATCCCCCACTTGGTCGCCCAATGGGCGCGTTCTCATGTATTTCGCCCAGTCGCGCACGGCGGCCGACGGCTCCGGGGGCCGGGTGCGGCTCTTTTCCATCGATCTAACCGGTTATAATCAAAGGGAAATTTTAACGCCTCAGGAAGCCTCCGACCCGGCGTGGTCACCTTTGATTCCCTAAACCGGCGGGGGCTTTCCGCCGAAACCCTGCAAATCCCATTAAGCTATTGAAGCCCTTGGGGATATTTCATTGCACTGCGGTGATTCTTTTTTGCAACATCGTTAAAACAATGTATATTCATGGGCATAAGGGAGCCAAATCGTAGCGACAGGGTCTTGCGTCCCACTGCGGTCTTGGTAAAAGAGGGCCCGAAACCATAAATTTCGTGGCAATTCACTCTGCTACTACAACGTTCTATCGGCAACTTCGTACACCCCAGGGGATAACAATGAACATCCGCTTTATCAGTGCGGTCATCGTCGCAGTAGCCTTGGCTGCTTGCGCCGGCAAAAAGACAGAAACTGCTGCTACCACAACAGCCACTCCTCCGCCGGCCGCTCCGGCCAAGACTGGCCCGGCCCCGGACTCGGTTGAGTATTTCAACACCGTTGTCGGTAACACCGTTGGCTTCGACTTCGACAAGTTCGAATTGCGCGCCGACGCGCAGGCCGTTCTGCGCGGCCAGGCTGCCTGGTTGAACCAGAACCCCTCGCGCACCGTGACCATCGAAGGTCATTGCGATGAGCGCGGCACCCGCGAATACAACCTGGGCCTCGGCGAACGCCGCGCCAATGCCGCCAAGCAATACCTGACCTCGTTGGGCGTTGCCGCCAGCCGCGTGAAGACGATCTCTTACGGTAAAGAGCGTCCGACCTGCGTGGCTTCGGAAGAAGCCTGCTACGCCAAGAACCGCCGCGGCGTTTCTGTCGTTCAGTAATTTCTGACCGACCGACTGAGAATTCGATTGGGCCGGAGAAATCCGGCCCAATTTTTTTGTGCCCGGCGCAAGGCCGGATAAGGCGTGTTAACGCTGGCTTGGACAACACGACCTGCATCATGATAACGCCAGAATTGGCGGCGATGATGCGCTGCCCCCGGTGGTTATGAAAAACATGAGCCCGAAGATGCGCCGACCCTTTGATCTCATCTCCGTCCGCGGCGGTCTCGCCGCTGCTTTGATTATCAGCGCCGTGGCTGCGGCTTGGCCCGCTGCCGCCCAAAGCCCGCGCGAGCTGGACGAACGCATCCGCCGCCTGGAACAACAGCTTATGCGCAGCGGCATTTCATCGCAGCAGTTGGGCGCGCCCGGCGGCAGCGAGGAAGCGGCCAACCTGCAGGCGCGCGTGATCAAGCTGGAGCAACTGGTCGAACAACTGACGGGCCAGATCGAGGAAGCGCGCTTCAAGACCGGCCAGATGTCCACCCAGTTGGAGCAGCTCTCCAACGACATGAACTACCGCATCGCCGTGATCGAGCAGACCATGGGCGGCGGGCAGGGCGTTCCCCCCGGTCAGGCCGTGCCTAACACGCCGCCGCCGCGCACCAATGCCGCCCCGCCGCGCCAGCAACAGCAGCCGCAGATCACCGCGCCCGAAACGTTCGATCCCAACGCGCCCCTGTCGCGGCCCGTTTCGCCGCAGCCGAGTGCTGCGCCCGCGCGCACGGCTAATCCCTTGACGACCAATCCGGTTCCATCAGGCCCGCCGCCCATGACCGACGGCAGCGTGCGCGCCTCGACCCCCGGCGATAACACGTTCGGCTCTTTGCGCACCGACGCCCAAGGCCGTCCGCTGGCCGCCGATCCCAACGAGCCTGTCGCCCAGCAACCGCGCGCGGCCACGCCGACGCCGCCGCCGGTGCAGGCCGCTCCGCAGCGCGCGCCCAATCCCGGCCCCGTGGCGGGCAGCCAGTTGGGCGTGCAGGGCGAGGGCGGGCCCGTGAAGCTGCCCGAGGGTACGCCCAAGGCCCAGTACGATTACGCCTTCGATTTTCTGAAGCGCCAGGATTATGCCAGCGCCGAAACCGCCTTCCGCGAATTCCTGAAGCGCGCGCCCAAGGACCCGCTGGCGGGCAACGCGCAGTATTGGCTGGGCGAAACCTATTACGTGCGCGGCGACTACCAGAAAGCC
>JAEUKM010000192.1 GCA_016793085.1 Rhodospirillaceae bacterium | reverse complement strand
AAGTACATCCGCCGCCGCCGGGACGAGCTTTATTTCATCATGCGCGGCTGGGACCAGATCTTCACGCAATGGGCCGAGCAGAGAAACGAGCGTTCGCGCAGCATGGACAAGCTTCTGACCGCGACTTATCGCCTGCTGGCGACCCGGTTCACCATCAGCCGCTCATTGCGGGCCGCCTAGGGCCGGACGGCTGAGGCTCTGCGGCTCATCGGCAACACTTTCATCTTTCCGTCACCAACCCCAGGTCGAGGTGGTTGATTTCCGCGCGTCCCCATATGCACTATGGCGCGGGGGATGCAGGCTGGGTGACCGCAAGAATGAAACACCGTGAACAACACGGGCGGAGCGATGCTGCGCCGAATTTATCGGTCGCGGCCCTGCGCCAGACTTTGGCCGAACACCACGGGCTGACGTCGCAGACGCCGCTGTTCAACCCGGTCGGGCAGTTGGGCTTCGACCTGTCGCGCGAACTGGAGGCGGGCCACATTAAACTGGCCGACCTCGGCGGCCTCGCCGACGAGCTGGAAGCCACTGCCTTCAACGAACGCGCCGAGCGGCGGCATAATTTCGTCGGTCCGGTGGATCAGGGCAGCAACATCAAGCGCTTCGCCGACTTGGTGCGCGCCACGGCCACGGCGGGTGATTTCAGCGCCTTCGCCCAGACCTGGTCGCGGCAGACCCTGGGTTGCGTGTTCACCGGCCACCCCACCTTTATGTTAAGCCCCGAGGACAACGAGGCTCTGGCCCAGACCGCCACCGCCCCGCGCACGCGCATTACCCGCAAAAGCCCGAGCAAAGCCCCCGCCATCACCATCGAGAGCGAGCACGCCCAGGCGCTGTCGGCCCTGGGCCGCGCCGCCGACGCCCATGACATTTTAATCGGCGTGATTTTGAAGGAAGCGCGCGAGGCGTTCCCGCGCCACTGGCACACCTTGCGGCCGCAACCGTTCGGGTTCAGCACATGGGTTGGCTACGACATGGATGGACGTACCGATATTCCGTGGACCACCTCGGTGCGGTTCAGGTTGCGTGAAAAAGCGTTCCAATTGCAGCGCTACGGCGTGGAAGTCGCGAAAATCTTAAGCCCGCTGGCCGAGGATCACGCCATCCGCTCTGATCTGGCCGCGCTGAGCGACCAACTGGATGCGGCCCACAGCCACACCCTGGAAATGCTGAACGTCTTTTCGGGCAAACTCGACACGCCCGCCACCTTGTCCGACGCCGCCAACGCCCTGACGGCAGAGCATCCGGCCAGGCTGACCTCGGTCGAAGGCATGCTGGCGGCCTTGGATGGAATGATCGCCAAGAGCGAGGGCGACCTGGCGGCGGCCCTTGTCCATCTGGCCTCGGTCATGCGGTGTCATAGATTGGGTGTCGGTCACGTGCACTTCCGCATCAACGCATCCCAGCTTCACAACGCCATCCGCCGGCGCTTGGGCGGCGATGCGGCCCTGGCCATGAACAGCCGCTCGGCCTTGGTTCATTTGCAGAAATTATTGGCCGAAGTAGAGGCGCTGCCCGTCAACTTCGCGGCCCTGGCGATTGAGAACACCACCGCCGTGCGACAGTTCCTGGCCATGGCGCAAATCCTGAAGCATGTGGACGCCGACAGCTCCATCAGGCTGCTGATCGCGGAAAGCGAGCAGCCCGTGACGGTGCTGGCGGCGGTGTATTTCGCCAAGCTTTTTGGTATTGCGGGCAAGGTCGACATCTCGCCGCTGTTTGAAACCGAGGCCGCACTTGAACACGGTTCGCGCATCCTCGATGCGCTGCTGGCCGATCCTTACTACCAGGCGTATGTGTGCGGCCGGGGCCGCGTGACCATCCAGACTGGTTTTTCCGATGCCGGGCGGTTCCTGGGTCAGGTGCCCGCATCGCTGGCGATCGAACGCCTGCAAGGGGCGCTGGCGCGGCTGATGGGCAAGCATGGCCTCAGCGATGTCTCGGCGCTGATCTTCAACACCCACGGCGAATCCATGGGGCGCGGCGCGCACCCCGTCAGCGTGCGCGACCGCTTGGCCCACGTCATGAGCCCCTGGGCGCGCGGGCAGTTCGTCCGTCAGAAACTGAAGCTGGATTGGGAAACGAGCTTCCAGGGTGGCGACGGCTTCGGCCTCTTTGGCACGCTGGAGTTGGCGCTGGCGCTTCTCACGCGCATCGCCGAGGCCGAGCGCGATTTGAAAGCGGCTGCCGCGACACCCGACCCCTTCTATGACGAAATCGACATCTCGCTCGACTTCTACCGCGCCGTGCGCGAGGTGCAGGTGCAGTTTTTCGCCGAGCCCACCTACGGCCGCGCAGTGACGGCCTTTGGACTCTCGTTATTGCGTGAATCGGGCTCGCGCAAGACGCGGCGTCAGTCCGACGTCAGCATGCCCAACAGCAGCGGGCTCAGCAAAATCCGGGCGATTCCGCACAACGCGGCCATGCAACAAATGGGCTACCCGGTGAACGTGATCGCCGGCGTGGGCCGCGCCACCGAGGGCGACCTCAACCGCTTCGCCGAGTTGCACCGCCGCTCGCCGCGCGCCCAAGGGCTGATGCGCCTGGTGCAGGCCTCGAACGCGCTGGCCAGCATCAAGACGCTGATTGCCTACGGCGAACTGTTCGATGGCGGCTTCTGGGCGACGCGGCCCTATCGCGGCCGGGAATCGAACCTGGAAACGGCGTGCCAGGAACTGGCTGAACGCTTTGCCGTGGACGACCGCGCGGCTGCTTTCCGCAAACTCGCCACCTACTTGCGCGTCGACGGGCTGAAACTGCATCGGCTGCTCAGTGTCGTCGCCCCCGAGGGTGCGACCACGCAAGGCGAAGACCAGCGCCGCACCATGGGCGTGCTGCATGCGCTGCGTCTGGCCCTGATGCAGCACATCTTTTTGAAAGCCGCGCAGATTCCGCCCTTCTCGGTGCGCAACGACCTGTCGCGCGACGACGTAATGGAGCTGATTTTCGCGCTGCGCATCCCCGAGGCGCTGGAATTGTTGCGCGCGGCCTATCCGGTGGAGCGGCCGGGGCTGGAAGACTTCAAGATGCAGGAACCCACCAAATACCCGGACGACAACGTGGCCGAGTACGCGACGATTCACAGTAATTACATCGACCCCATCGCCGAAAGCTACGATATCATCCTGAAAATCGGCACCGCCATCGCCCACCACTTCGGCGCAGTGGGGTAGAGGTCGCGTTAGCCCAAAGCCTTGTTGAAGCGTTCGAAGCCCGCGGCGAGGTCTTCGAGCAGATCATCGACGTCCTCGAGACCGATGTGCAGCCGAATACCGGGGGCCGCTTCCGGCCAGGCCTTGGCGGTGCGCGACTTGCCGGGGTTGGACGGGCAGATCAGGCTTTCAAAGCCGCCCCACGAATAGCCCAGAGGGAACAGCTTCATGCCGTCGATCATGGCGGTCACGGCCTCATACGTCGTGCGGTGGAAGAACACGCCCAACAGGCCCGAGGACCCCGTGAAGTCGCGCTTCCAGATCGCGTGACCCGGATCGTCCGGCAGGGCGGGATAAAGCACCGTGCGCACCTCGGGGCGGTTTTTCAGCCACAGGGCCACCTTCATGGCGCTCTCCTGATGCTGGCGCAGGCGCACGCCCAACGTGCGCAAGCCGCGTGTGGCGAGGTAAGCCTCGTCCGGCGCCAGCGTGATGCCGATGGTGCCGAGGAGTTTCGCTATACCGGGCAAGGCCGCTTCGTTGACGGCGATGGTGCCCACCATGGCGTCCGAGTGGCCGACGATGTACTTGGTGGCGGCCTGGATCGACACATCTGCTCCTAATTTCAAGGGCTGGCAGAAGTACGGGCTGGCCCAGGTGTTGTCGGCGATTACGAGCGCACCCTTGGCGTGGGCGGCCGCCGCGATGGCCGGAATGTCCTGGATCTCGAAGGTGTGCGAGCCCGGAGATTCGCAGAACACGACCTTGGTATTGGGCTTCATCAGCGCCGCCACGCCCGCGCCCAGGCGCGGATCGTAATAGCTGGTCTCAACCCCAAAGGTGTTCAGAAGCGTGTCGCAGAACGTGCGGGTGGGCTCATAGACCGAGTCCGTCATCAGGATATGATCGCCCGCCTTCACACAGCCCAGGATGGAAAGGGTGCAGGCGCTTAAGCCCGAGGGCGTCAGGAACGTATCGGCCGCACCTTCCAGCGCGCTCATGGCTTCCTGAAGCGTCCAGTGCGTCGGCGTACCGCGCCGCCCGTAGAAGAGATGCTTCTGGCGGTTCTTCAACGCCTGCTCGGCGGCCACATGCATGGCCGCGATGTTTTCAAACACCACGGTGGAGGCGTGATAGACCGGCGTGTTGACGATGCCTGAATTGCGCTTCTTGTTCTGCCCGCCGTGAACGACCTTGGTATCTTTTTTCATTTTATTATCTGCCGCGCGGAACCGTGCGCACCCAATTCTGAAACGACCTTAAAAAGGCGAAATCCAAAGGTAATGTATTTATAACATTTAGCCCGATAAAGCGTTTTATGGCGCTTGCGGAACGGACGTGCCCTTGGCCGCCACGATGCCCTGCAGGATTATATTGGGCAGCGCCGCGTTGTCCCACTCCTGGTCTTTGGTCTTGGGCGGATTGACGCCCGTGCGCAGCACGATCAGGTCTTCCGAGGGCACGATGTAGACCACCTGGTTGGCGTTGCCGTCGAACAGATACAAGTCCGAGGCGAGGTAGGGCGCACTGTGCAACGTCTTGGGCGCGCCGCGGTCGGGGTTGGCGGCTCCCCGGCGCTGGGTATAGCGGCCCGCCACATAGACGCCCATGCCTGCGTGCGGGTTCTCGGCCGTGGGCGTGGTCATCTGCGTCACGTAGCCGTCGGGCAGCAAGCGCTGCCCCTCCCAGGTCCCATCCCGCAGCAGAAGCAGCGCCAAGCGCAGCATACTTTCGGCCGGCACCAGCATGCAGCAGCCCGAGTGGGCCATGCCGCCCGGCCGGTTGATCCACACCTGGCCACCTAATGCCCCGATTTTCTGCCAGATCTCGGCGCCGATGAACTCGGCATAGCGCCGGCCGGTGGCGCGCTCGATCAGGACGGCCACCATTTCACTGGTGGCGTTGTTGTATTCGTAGCGCGTGCCGGGTTCGTCGACGACCGGGTACTCCTTGACGATGATTTCGTCGTGACGCGGGTGCAGGTAGGCGCGGTTCAGGATGTCGGCAGGGTCGGTCGCGTTGGCCTGGGGCAGGAAGCCCGTGCGCATGTCCAGCAAGTGACGCACCAGGATTTTCGAGCGGCGCGGATCGCGTTTCCATTCTTTCACAAAATCCGCCACCGGCTGATCAAGCGACTTGATCTTCCCCAGCATGATAGCGCGGCCCACGGCCACCGCCGTGATGGGCTTGGCCAGCGAGCGGGTGATGATGGATGAGGTTTTGGCGTGCCCGCCGAAATAAACTTCCGTTTCCACCTTGCCGCGCCGCCAGACGATGAAGGAGTCCGAATTGTTGGCGGCGGCATATTCGGTCGCGGCCTTCAGGGCCCCGGGCGAAATGGTGCGTTCGGCGGGGACGGCTAAGGGGAGCGGCGTCCAGTTGGCCGCACCGGGCACGGGTTCCAGCGGGTCATACGTCTCGCCCAAGGCCCCCGGCCCGCCCGCGAACAGTTTACGGAACCGCTCCTGGTACAGCGCCTCCTCGGGCCCAGAGAACATCAGTTTGCCCGGCACCATCTGGGCAGGCGGCGGAGCTGCCTGCGCGAACGCAGACCCAGGCGCGGCCAGAAGCGCCAACACCACAGACCAGACATAAAACATCACACGCATGAAACGTCCCCGGAACGCCCGCCAACGGAAAACAACGCCAGAGCTATTCTATTCCGCGTCCTCGCAGGACAAATCGAATTCGTTCAAGCCTTCCTCCAGGTAGTCAGCCAGCAGGGGCTGGCTTAAGAGGTACTTGGTGGGGTTGCGGGCGTGCTCGTCGCGGGCGGTGTCCACCGCCTCGTCCCAGTCCTCGGCGGTGAAGGTGCCCCGCCCGATCCAGGCCAGCGCGATCAGCTCGAACTGTTCATCCTCGTTCAGGCCGTTGATGAATTCCTTCAGTTCTTCGTACTCGGGCGATTCCGGGCGCGCGGGCTGATCTTCCTCGGGCAGGTCGTCCTTCATCACGTCGTCGCCCGAATGCTGGCCGGGTTCGTCCTGCAACTCATGGACGTCGGCCATCAGTTCGCGGGCCTTGGCGATGACGTGACAGACGTTCTCGAGCGCGATCTCCACAGGGGCACTCCAGCAAGATAAGGCGGCGGCAGGGCGGCTCAGCGCTCCATTGGACAGGATTTGTCCCGCGCTTTCAATGCCGTGTCGGGGAAATCGCTGAACAGGCCGTCGACCCCTTGCGCAAAAAAGGCGCAGTATTCCGCAAGGGCATCACCGTTATAGGCGGCCGCCAGGAACGGCGCATCGGAGCGGAACGTGTACGGATGCACCACCAAATTCGCCCGATGCGCGCGGGCGACAAGGTCCGTGGGCGGCAAACGCTGTCCTTCTTTGGTCACGGGAATGATCAACGCCTTATAGGGCCCGATGCCGCGCGCATATGTGGCGATCTCCTTCAGGCCCGCATCGCTCATCATGCTGCCGTAGGTGACGGCACTTTTTTGCGCCTCCTGGTCGTAAGGCCGCTCGTCCGGGCCGCCCAGAAGCTGGACCAGGGGCACGGAGGTTAGGGCCTTCAGCGCCTTGAGGTTGGAGATTTCAAACGACTGGATGAACACGGCTGAATCGGCCCGGTCGCGCTTGGCCTCGCGCAGCGACTTCAAAAGGGCTGGCTCCAGCGCCAGATTGCGCGCGGCGAAGTGCGTGGGGTGCTTGGTTTCGGGATAAACGCCGATCACCCGGTTGCGTTTGGTTCCTTCCCGCGCGGCTAGCGTCAACACGTCGTCGAACGTGGGAATTTCATACTTGCCGTTGTCGGCCTGGTTGCGCGAGGCCAGCCGCTCCTTGGCGCGGAGTGTTTTAATCTCGGCCAGGGTGAAATCCTCCGAGAACCAGCCCTCCACCTCCAGCCCATCAATGATGCGTTTGGTTTTGCGGTCCGGGAATTTCGCGGCCACGTCGGTCGTGTCC
>JAEUKM010000144.1 GCA_016793085.1 Rhodospirillaceae bacterium | reverse complement strand
CCTGAACACGCCCGCCGCCGCTTAAAAAAGACGCGGAAGCTTAACTTATGCCCCGCGTATGTCTGGCTTATTTCGCCGCGGCGATTTCAGCCAGCAGCGCTTCGGTCTTGGCATCGGCCTTGTAGTTCGCGGGCTGCTGCTTTTCGGCAGTCACCACGATTTCTTCCAGCTTCGCCAGGCGCACGCTGGCGTCCTCTTGCGCGAGGGCAAGCGACGGAGCGGCAAAAGCGGCGATAATCGACAACACAATCGCTTTTTTCATTTTAAGACCCCTTTGTGATCTTGACGGTTATTTGCGGCGTGGCGCGCCGCGCGCTCGGGGACCATGCGCCAATCCTGGGCGCGGACGGCCGGCACATAGTCCGGCGCATGATCCCAAACTCCTTGATCCGATATCGAGTAGACAATGCGGGCATGACGGTACGACGCGGGCCGCTGCAACCCCATGATGCTGTCCAGCACGACGATGCCGTCGGCCTCGCGAACGGCCAGCCAGGCGTGCCAGTCGTTCTCCTGCCCGTCCCAGCCGATCAGCACGCGCATGTCTTCGGCAGCCCAGCCCAGCTTGCGCAGCGTCTGGTATTTGGCCAGCGCGATGTCTTCGCAGTCGCCGCTGTTGGTAACGGCGGTGTGATACAAGGTCGACCACGTATCGCGCGCATCGTTCGTCCAGGTGATGGTGTTGAAGTAGTGATGCACGAGATTCAGCTGCTCGTGCTTGGGCAACGCCTCAGCCAATTCCATCAGTTTGCGGAACCGCAACAAGCCGGGTGATGCGCATTGTTCTTTGTCGTTCAGGCAAGCCTCCAGCGGCGTTGCATCGGGTTCCGATTGCGCGGCCAGCGCCGCCCACGGACCAAACGCAGTCGGTGCGGCCAGCGGCGCATCGGCGAACTGGAATTGGCTCATGCGGGGCGCGGTTTCAAACACGGTGCCGTTCTCGCCTTTGGCGAGGCGCGGTGCGCCGCCGGTGCACGCGGACAGCGCCACGGCCACAAACACGGCGGTAAACGTCAAGGCACGGCAGGCACGCGATTTTGTCTCAAAACGATCCGTCATGAGACAATCTTAAGTTCGCAAAATTGTAATCTTCAAGGGCTGCGCGTTGTAATGCGCGGGATTCCTTGGCTTGTGACGCCAAGCGCACACTTGGACTAAGTGTGTCCTGAGACAATGTTGACAGCGTTGCTAGGTCAAGCGCCTAGAACAAGCCGTCATTTCCTGCCGGATTTATTGTCATGTTTGGCGCGCGATGATCGCCACGTTCATGGCGCACCTGATTGTAAATCCAATGGATTCGTACAATTTCACGGCAACGGGGTTAGTGGCGTAGGCATGCAGATAAGGTGTATCGCCGCGCGCGCGGATCTGATCGGCGACAAATAATGACAGGATGCGCCCGAGGCGCTGGCCTTGAGCGTCGGGGTGCGTGCACACGCCGCTCAGTTCCGTGAAACCCGGCTGCGCCATGCGCTCGCCGGCCATGGCGATGAGGCGGCCGTGCACTTTCACGCCCCAGAACCGGCCCAAACTTAAAGCACGCATTGTAAATGGCCCGGGCTTTGTGAGTGCGGCCAGCGCCAGCATATCGGCGGCATCGCCTGGCCCCAGTGGCGCGATGCGGGCATCGGCAATGGGCGGGGCAGTGTTTGTGGCGACCATCTGGACGCCCTGGGCGCGCGTGACCGCAACAAAGCCTTCGGGCAGAACGATCTCGCCCGCTTGCATCACATAAATGTTTTCGCTGGGCGCAATCAGGCGCGCAAGTGCTGCGATGTTGTCCGGGGCATTGTCGGCGGCGGCCGCGAACGGAACCACGTCGGGCTGATAGCGGCGCGCGCGGCTGTCGCCCACGGCCAAAGCCTGGTGCCGCGTGGCGAGCGCGCTCCAGATGGGGTGATCGAGAATATGTGTCATCACATCACGTATGATGGATGATGAACCGAGACTGAACGGAAAAAAAATGGCGCGCCGAGGAGAATGAAACTGGGAACCATTGGACTATCTTCGTCCCAAACTCCTGGAAAGCTGGTCATAATCATTAATTTTACCGTCTGGCTCCGGCTGGACTCTATGCCGATTCTATGGGGCGCCCCCCTGCCGCCTCTCGTTCCTCTATGGCCCTCGGACGTACCTAACCCTCCGACATGACCATCGGAGGCGTCCATGCTCGACTTGGCTGTGCTGATCCTGGGGATCGGCTTTTTTCTTCTTTTCGCGCTCTACGTCAGCGCGCTTGAGCGGGTGTAGCCCGCCATGACCCCTGACTTCATTCTGGGCGGCGCCGTCGCGCTGGGCCTGCTGGTGTATCTCGTCGTGGCACTGCTGCGCCCTGAGCGCTTTTAAGGATTGCCCCCATGACACTCTCCGGATGGATGGTCATTGCGCTTTACTGCGTGGTGATTGTGGCCCTGACCCGGCCCTTCGGCGGATTTATGACCCGTCTGTTCTCAGGCGAACGCACCCTGCTGTCGCCGGTGCTCAAGCCAGTTGAAATCGAGTTTTACCGATTCTGCGGCGTTGATGCCGAGAAGGACCAGCACTGGACGGCCTATGCGCTGTCCATGCTTGCACTGAACTTCGCAGGCTTTCTGCTGCTATATGGCCTTCAACGCGCACAGGGGTGGCTGCCCTTGAACCCGCAGGACTTCGCCACGGTCGCGCCCGATCTCGCCTTTAACACGGCTGTCAGCTTTGTGACAAACACCAACTGGCAGTCCTACGGCGGTGAAAGCACCATGTCGTATCTGGTGCAGATGACCGGCCTGACGGTGCAGAACTTCCTGTCGGCGGCAACCGGCATTGCCTTGGCGGTCGCTTTGGTGCGCGGTTTCTCGCGCCGGTCCGCAGCCGGTGTAGGCAACTTCTGGGCTGATGTAACCCGCGCAACGCTTTACGTCTTGCTGCCGATTTCGTTTATCGCTGCAATTTTCTTTGTCTGGCAAGGCGTACCGCAGAACTTTAACGCATATGTGCAAGCCGCGACATTAGACGGCGGCGGCGTGCAGAACATTGCTCAAGGCCCCGTCGCCTCGCAGCTTGCCATTAAGATGTTCGGCACCAACGGTGGCGGATTCTTTAACGCCAATTCGGCGCATCCTTACGAAAACCCGACGGCCATCGCCAACTTGGTGCAGATGGTGCTGATCTTCCTGATCGGCGCGGGTCTGACCAACGTCTTTGGCCGCATGGTCGGCGATGAACGCCAAGGCTGGGCCATTCTGGGCGCCATGGGCATTCTGTTCATCGCGGGCGTAAGCATCGTCTATTGGGCCGAAAGCCAGGCCAATCCGGCCTTGACGGCGCTGGGCGTCGATGCCGCCGCCGGCAACATGGAGGGCAAGGAGGTGCGCTTCGGTGTCGCCATGTCTTCGCTCTTTGCCGTCATTACAACCGCCGCATCGTGCGGCGCGGTGAATGCGATGCACGACAGCTTCATGCCCGTCGGCGGCATGATCCCGCTGGCGAACATCCTGTTGGGCGAAGTCATCATCGGCGGCGTCGGGGCTGGCCTGTACGGAATCCTGCTGTTCGCCATCATCGCCGTGTTCGCAGCAGGGCTTATGGTCGGCCGCACGCCCGAGTATGTCGGCAAGAAGATCGAAGCGCGAGAAGTAAAGATGACGATGCTGGCCATCCTGGCCATGCCGCTGGTCGTCTTGGGCTTCCTGGCGATCTCATCCGTCACCGACGTTGGCCTTGCCGGGTTGCAGGATAAGGGCCCGCACGGGTTTACCGAGATGCTTTATGCCTACGCCTCGGCCGCCGGCAACAACGGCAGCGCCTTCGCCGGGCTCACGGCCAACTCGGTCTTCTACAACCTCACGCTGGGCGTGACGATGCTGGTGGGCCGCTTTGCGGTGATTATTCCCATGCTGGCGATTGCCGGTTCGTTGGCCGCCAAACCCGTGCTGCCTAAATCGGCGGGCACCTTCCCGACGCACGGCGGTCTATTCATCGGGCTGTTGGTGGGCGTGATCCTGATCATCGGCGGGCTGACCTACTTCCCTGCCCTGACGCTGGGGCCCTTGGCCGAACAGTTCGCGCTCGTCAACGCCCAGCTTTTCTAATCCCCCATCCGATCTGGTGACGCTATGACCAACCGTATTCCGACCTCGCTGCTGGCCCCTGAGCTGGTAAAGCCCGCGATTCTCGAGGCCTTCAAGAAGCTCGACCCGCGCAAGCTCGCGCGCAATCCCGTCATGTTCATGGTAGAGGTGGTGGCCGCAGCGGCCACCACCATCTTCCTGCACGACCTCTGGACAGGCGGCGGCAATCTCGGGTTCTCGGGCCAGGTGGTCGCCTGGCTGTGGTTTACTGTGCTGTTTGCGACGTTCGCCGAGGCCCTGGCCGAGGGGCGCGGAAAAGCCCAGGCCGAAAGCCTGCGCCAAACGCGCACCGGCACAGTCGCCAAGGTCATCGCTAACGTAAAGGCGCAGAACTATACGCGGCAACCGGCCGCGAACTTACGTGTCGGCGATATCGTCCTGGTCGAGGCGGGCGATCTCATCCCCGGCGACGGCGACGTCATCGAGGGTGTCGCCTCGGTGAATGAAGCCGCGATCACGGGCGAGTCCGCCCCCGTCATCCGTGAATCGGGCGGCGACCGCAGTGCCGTCACCGGCGGCACGTTGGTGATTTCAGATTGGCTGAAGGTACGCATTACCGCACCCCCGGGCGGCTCGTTCCTGGACCGCATGATCGCGCTGATCGAAGGCGCCGAACGCAAGAAAACCCCCAATGAAATCGCGCTCGACATCATGCTGGCGGGCTTGAGCATCATCTTCCTGTTCGCCGTCGTCTCGATCCCCAGCTTCGCGGCATACGCGGGCGGACAAGTCGGCATCGTGGTGCTGATCGCGCTGTTCGTGACGCTGATCCCCACGACCATCGGCGCGCTACTGTCGGCCATCGGGATTGCCGGCATGAACCGCCTGGTGCGCTTCAACGTGCTGGCCATGTCGGGCCGCGCCGTGGAAGCGGCGGGCGATGTCGATACGCTGCTGCTCGATAAAACCGGCACCATTACGCTCGGCAACCGCCAGGCCGCCGAGTTCATCCCCTTAAGCGGCGTCAGCGAACGCGAACTGGCCGACGCGGCGCAATTGGCCAGCTTGAGCGATGAAACCCCCGAAGGCCGTTCGGTCGTCGTGCTGGCGAAGGACAAGTACGGCCTGCGCCAGCGCGAGATGGCGCCGCTGCACGCCAAGTTCGTGCCCTTCACGGCGCAAACACGCATCAGCGGCATCGACGTGGACGGCAGCTCAATCCGCAAGGGCGCCGTGGACGCGGTGATCGCGTTGCTGACCGATGCCGATCCGATGAGCCCGGCCATCCGGCAGGCCCAGAGCATCGCCGAAGACATCGCCAAGTCCGGCGGCACGCCGCTGGCCGTGGCGCGTGACGGCCGTTTGCTGGGTATCATCCACCTCAAAGACATCGTGAAGGGCGGCATCCGGGAACGCTTTGCCGAAATGCGCGCCATGGGCATCCGCACCGTCATGATTACCGGCGACAACGCCATGACGGCGGCGGCCATCGCGGCGGAAGCCGGCGTGGACGACTTTTTGGCGCAAGCAACGCCCGAAGCGAAACTGAAGCTGATCCGCGAGGAGCAGGCGAAAGGCAAGCTTGTCGCCATGTGCGGCGACGGAACCAATGATGCGCCAGCGCTGGCTCAGGCCGACGTGGGTGTCGCCATGCAGACGGGTACCATGGCCGCGCGCGAGGCAGGTAACATGGTGGACCTGGATAGCGATCCGACAAAGTTGATTGAGGTGGTCGCCATCGGCAAGCAACTGCTGATGACGCGCGGTGCGCTGACGACGTTCTCCATCGCCAACGATGTAGCGAAATATTTCGCCATCATACCGGCCATCTGCATAGCGTTTTATCCGCAACTGTCGGCGATGAACGTGATGGGCCTAGCCTCGCCGCAAAGCGCCATTTTGTCGGCGATCATCTTCAACGCGCTGATCATCATCGCCCTTATTCCGCTGGCGCTGCGCGGCGTGACGTATCGCGCAACGGGTGCGGCCTCTCTGCTGCGGCGTAATTTGCTGATCTATGGCGTCGGCGGGCTTATCGCGCCGTTCATCGGCATCAAGATCATCGACCTGATCGTTTCCTCTATTGGCTTGGCTTAAAGGAGTACTCCTATGATCGCTCAACTTCGTCCTGCGTTGATTCTTTTGATCGCGATGACCGTTATCACCGGCATTGTTTATCCCCTCGCCGTGCTCGGCATCGCGCAATGGGCCTTTCCTGAACGGGCTAACGGCAGCCTGATCGAGAAGGACGGCCGTGTGATCGGCTCGGAACTGATCGGCCAACAATTCACCTCGCCGCAGTATTTCTGGGGTCGCCCTTCGGCAGCCGGGTCGGGTTATGACGCGGCGACGTCCAGCGGTTCGAATCTGGGCCCGACCAGTCAAGCCCTAGTGGACCGCGTTGCCGCCGATGTCGCGGCCCGCAAACCGGAAGGGGCCGCATCTGTACCCGTGGATTTGGTCACCACCTCGGGCAGCGGCCTTGACCCGCACCTCAGCCCGGCGGCGGCGGACGCGCAAGTGGAGCGTATTGCCGCCGCGCGCGGCGTGAGCGAGCAGGTTGTTCGCACGATCTTGAAACAGTTCACCGAAGAGCCTGTCGTCGGGTTGATCGGCGAACGCCGCATCAACGTGCTGCTGTTAAATCTGGCGCTTGATCAGCGCATTCCATTTACACCCCAAACGACCGAAACGCCCACACCAGCCGAGCCCG
>JAEUKM010000125.1 GCA_016793085.1 Rhodospirillaceae bacterium | reverse complement strand
CAGACCCCCCGTGTTGGGCGCTAGATTAAGCCATGACAGGGGCCGGTCAACCCGCAGGCAGTGTGGGGATTTGTCATGCCTTTCAACGCCCTGATCTGGTTTTTACCGCAGGGCGACCCTAAATAAGACAACATTAGTCTTATTTAATTTGCCGGAGCCCATCTCGCGCGGTGTTGATTGGCGTACCAAGCCGCCGCCATGGCTGATGACGACGGAGGAACACAATGGCCTTTGATTTTTTCAAGAAGCGCAAATCTGCCGCCGCCCCTGCCCTGCGGCTGCCCGCGGCCACGGATGCCGCCGGTTACCTCAGCCGCATCAGGGCCTACCCGGTCCTGACCGAAGCCGAAGAACACGCGCTGACGGCGCGCTGGTATCAGCACGGCGATGTAAAGGCCTATAACGCGCTGATCGAAAGCCACCTGCGCCTAGTACCCAAAATCGCCCAGAAGTACACCGGCTACGGCATCGACGTGTCCGAGCTGATCAGCGAGGGCAACCTGGGCCTGATCCACTCGGTCGAGAAGTTCAAACCCGAGAAGGGCTTCCGCTTTTCCACCTACGCCCGCTGGTGGATCAAGGCCGCGATTTTGAACTTCATTCTGCAGGCCTGGTCGCTGATCAAGGTCGGCAACGGCGCCAACAACAAGCGCCTGTTCTTCAACCTGCGCCGCGCCAAGCGCGACCTGCAGGGCGACAACGAGCGTTATTTGAGCGAGAAGGACATCGCCGAGCTGGCGCACCACTTCCGCGTCACCAAGGACGAAGTGGTGGCCATGGATCGGCGCATGACCGCCAATGACGTTTCATTGTCGCAGCCCGTGGGCCATGGCAGCGACGGCGACAGCATCGAAATCGGCGAGACCATCGCCGACGACGCGCCGACGCCAGAGGATGCGCTGATCGCCGCCAACGAGCGCGCCTGGCGCAGCCAAGCCCTGCGCGACGCCCTGGTGCAGTTGGATAAGCGCGAGCGCGACATTCTCTCGCGGCGTTACCTGACCGAGCGGCCGGTGACGCTCTCGAAGCTGGCCACCATCTACGGCCTGACCGCCGAGCGCGTCCGCCAGATCGAGGCAAAGGCCATCGATAAGGTGCGCCAACTCCTGCGCCCGCCCCGCACAGCGCTGGCGACAGGCTAAGGTACCCTCGTTCCGGTTTTCGCACCGCGCGAATACGGGTAGTGTTCGCGCATGCCCGATCCGTTGCCGGCCATTACCCAACGCCCCTCGCCCAACTTCGGGCCGCGAAAAACCGTCGCGGGCCTGCCGAGTATCGCCTTTGTAGTGCTGCACTACACCGGCATGAAGACGCCTGAAAACGCCCTGGCGCGGTTAGCCGATCCCACGGCACAAGTCAGCGCGCACTACGTGATCGACGACGAAGGCCGGATTTACCGGATGGTGGCCGAGGAACACCGCGCCTGGCACGCGGGCGTCTCGTACTGGAAAGGCGTGCGCGACCTGAACAGCGTGTCCATCGGCATCGAGATCACCAACCCCGGCCACGATTACGGCTACCGCGACTTCCCAGGCGCACAGATGGCCAGCGTGACGGCCCTGTGCCGCGACATTCTGGCCCGCCACCGCCTGCCCGCAGCGGCGGTGATCGGGCATTCCGACATCGCGCCGGGCCGCAAAATCGATCCGGGCGAGTTGTTCCCCTGGCAAAGCCTGGCCGCACAAAAAGTTGGGTTCTGGCCCAGCTTGAGCGGCACAAAGCATCTCATTTCCACCGACGACGCCATGAAACTATTGTCGGCTATCGGCTACGCCACGCCGCTGTCGGTGGAACGGGGTGCGGACATTCTGGCCGCACCCGCCGATTGCATCGCAGCCTTCCAGCGCCACTACCGCCCCCGCAAAATCGACGGCCTGTTGGACAGCGAAACCTCAGCGCTGATTCAAACGCTCGCCGAACAAGTAGCTACAACGTCCTGAGCACTACAACGTCTTGAATAGATGCAGGCTGGGGATCACCTTGTCGAAGCCCACGGCTTCATAAGCCCGGCGCGCGGACCCGTGGGCCACATCGCCGCCGGTGCCCACATAGGCAATCTCGGCCCCGCGTGATTTCAGATCGGCCAACGCAAACGCATACATGGCCCGGCCCACGCCGCGCCCCTGCCGTTTCGGATCAACGGCGTTCAACCCGATCTCGCCGGTTTTGCGCGCGGCATCGAGCACGGTGAACACGAAGCCCGCGACGGCGCCGTCCACCTCGGCCACGTAGACTTTGGTGGTCTCGCCCGCCGACGCAATGCCGTTGAAGGTTTCGGCGTAGCGCTCTTTCCAGTCGTGGTACTGCAGCGCGAATACCTTCGGGCCCAGAGCTTCGGCAAAGCCTTCATGAATAGGCGCGAACGCGGCGATGCAGATGTCCAACGCGGGCTGGTAATCGGCCGGGGTATAAGGGCGTAAAGTCACGGTCATGGCGCGTCCTGACGGGTCTAAATGGCGGTTCGCATGCGGCGGTTGGTTAAAATGGGGCGTCCGAATACTGGCCTGGCCTTAAGCCCGCTACAATCAAAGCCGAATGACCCCCATGCACCGCTTGACCCCCGCGCCCGGGCCGCTCATGGTGCGCCCTGCCAGATGGCTGGATAACCGCGGTCACCCTTAAAAGTGATCGAGGAAAGTCCGGGCTCCACGGAGACAAGGTGCCGGCTAACGGCCGGCGGGGGCGACCCCAGAGACAGTGCAACAGAAAGCAAACCGCCTTGGTTTACCAAGGTAAGGGTGAAAGGGTGCGGTAAGAGCGCACCGCGCGTCTGGTAACAGGCGCGGCACGGTAAACCTCACCTGGAGCAAGACCAAATAGGGGCGGCCGGTTGGGCGGAGCAATCCGCGCCAGCAGATGCGTTTCCGCATCGTCGTCCGGGTCGGTCGCGTGAGGTGCTTGGCAACAAGCATCCCAGAGGAATGGTTATCCAAGGGCGTAAGCCCAGGACAGAACCCGGCTTATAGGCCATCTGGCGCTTTTCTTCCTCTCCCTCCCGCCCACGGGCACGCTAAAGTGTGCGCCAATCCTTTGCGTGGAGAGCCCTGAATGTTCGGATTGTTGATGCGAAACGCCCGTGCGATGCGCCCGGCCCTGTGCGCGTTGCTGGTTTCAAGGCCCGGCATCGCTTCGGCCGATGCCTTGACCGACGCCGTCACCGCCGACGTGCGCAGTCTGATGCCGCTGTACCGCCATCTCCATACCAATCCCGAACTGAGCATGCAGGAGGTGAAGACCGCCGCCAGGCTGGCCGCCGAGGTGAAGAAGTTCGGCTACAAGGTCACCGAGAAAGTCGGCGTGACGGGCGTTGTCGCGGTGATGGAAAACGGCCCCGGCCCCGTGCTCTTGATCCGCGCCGACATGGACGGGCTTCCCGTGCGCGAGCAGACGGGCCTTCCCTTCGCCAGCACGGCCAAAGGCGTCAGCGCCACGGGCGTTGAAACCGATGTGATGCATGCGTGCGGCCACGACACGCACATGACGGCCTGGATCGCCACCGCCAAACGCCTGGCCGCCATGAAGGATCAATGGTCGGGCACGCTGGTGATGATTTTGCAGCCCGGCGAGGAAACCAGCGAAGGTGCGCGCGCGATGCTGGCCGACGGCCTGTTCACGCGCTTTCCGAAGCCGCAGTACGCGCTGGCCTTCCATGACAGCGCCTCGCTGCCCGCGGGCATGATCGGCTACACCTCCGGCCCGGCGGCGGCGGCCGTGGACAGCGTCGACCTGCTGGTGAAAGGTGTGGGCGGGCACGGCGCCGTGCCGCACGCGACCAAAGACCCGATTGTATTGGCCTCGCGCATCGTCGGCGCCATTCAGACGCTCATCAGCCGCGAACTTGACCCGCAGGATGCGGCCGTGGTGACGGTGGGTAGCTTCCAGGCGGGAGCAAAGCACAACATCATCCCCGACGAGGCCAAGCTGCTGTTGACTGTGCGCACCTATAACGAGAAGGCGCGCGAACTGATGCTGGGCGGCATCGAGCGCATCGCCAAGGGCGAGGCCCTGGCCGCAGGCGTGCCCGAAGACCGCATGCCCGTAATGACAGTCGAGCGCAACCTGTCGACGCCGGCTGCGATCAACACACCCGCTTTCACCGCCCACATGGCGCAAGTATTCACCAAGCGTTTCGGACCAGAGCGCGTGACACCCGTGCCGCCGCCGATGGTGGGCGAGGATTTCGGCCGCTACCGCGACACCGATCCCGCGATCCAGAGCCTCTTGTTCTGGGTGGGCGGCGTGCCGAAAGCAAAGTGGGATGCTGCAGGCGGCGATACGATGAAACTGCCCTCGCTCCACAGCCCGTTCTGGGCGCCCGAGGCCGAAACCGTGATCGCCACCGCCACCGAGGCCATGATTACCGCGACACTGGACATCCTGAAGAAGTAGCAGGCCTCACTGCGCTGACTTAGCGGCCTGCGGCGTGTTGCGGAAGCTGAATGCCATCCGGTTATAGGCATTCATCAGGCTGATCGCGATGGTGAGGTCGACGAGTTCTTTCTCATCAAAGGTTGCGCGCGCGGCCTGGAAGGCGTCATTGGGCACGCCTGTCTCGGACACGCGAGTGACCGTTTCCGCCCAGGCCAGGGCCGCGCGCTCCCGTTCGCCGAAGAGAGAGCCCGCCTCCGGCCAGGCCTGAACCAACGCCAGCTTTTCGAGCTTTATGCCTTTTTTGACCAGATCGCGCGTGTGCATATCAAGACAGTAAGCGCAGTTGTTGATCTGCGAGATGCGCAGATAGATGAGTTCCACCAAGTCGGCCTCAAGACCGCTTTGAAGAATGTAGCCGTAGACGCCGCCGAGGGCTTTGACGCCGCCCGGCGCGATCTGGTTGTAGTCAAGACGCTGAGACATGAGTGCGCTCCTTCGCCTGCCCGCTTTAGTGATGCGCGCGCGAGACCGCCGGAACGGTGAACGAGACGGCCTTACCGGAAATGACCTTATGATCCGGGGTTGCGATCTCGATCAGCACCTTGTGCTCGCCGGCCGAAAGCCCCGCGACGACAATCGAGCCCACATCGCTGGCGTCGGCCCAGTGCCAGGGCAGGTCATCGACCGTGACGTGCAAATGGCCCACGCGCGGCGATACGTCGTTCGCGGCCGCGCCGAAGATCGGCAGAATCCGGAAGTTCTCGGTCCGGTACGGAATGATCGCCGTGCCGCGAGACGCCAGCGGTTCGGCCAAAGGCTGATCGACATAAAGTTTTGCCTCGGGCTCGCCCGCGATTGGCAGGAACTGATTTGCCTTGCCGTCCTGCTCTTGAGCGATGGCAATTGCACTGGTCGCGGCTAAGACAGCGGCAGCGGCAATGCTCAACACTTTAATACGGGGAATCATAATGGTGTCTCCTGTTGGTGGTGATAAGAGCCTGACGAAAATCAGGCCACGTTGAGTTCGGCGTCGATATTGCCGCGCGTCGCCTTCGAGTACGGGCACAGTTGGTGCGCGCGCTCGACGAGTCTCAGCGCGAGATCGCGTTCGATCCCCGGCAGGCTCGCGTTCAAGCGGGCGCGCAGGGAATAACCGTCTTCACCGAGCGCAAGATCGACTTCGGCATCGACCACCGCGTCGGCGGGCACCCGAACCTTGTGTTCAGCCGCGGCCTTGCCGATGGCGCCCAGGAAGCAGGCCGACCACCCGGCGGCGAAAAGCTGCTCGGGGTTCGTGCCGCTGCCAGTACCCAGGTGCGAAAGTTGCACGTCGAGATGGCCGTCGGAACTGCGCGACGCGCCGTCGCGCCCGCCCGTAGTGTGGGTTTTGCCGGTGTAAATAATCTTCGTAGACATTGTCGTTTCCTTTGTTTGAGGGGTTGAGAGTTAGATCGTGAGAGTTAGGAAGTAAGAGTCAGGGAGAAAGTTAGGCAGCGAGGTAACGAGACGCGGGAGAACTATTGGACAGATTGCCGGCCATGGCCTGACGCGCGGCTTCGTAGACGTGCCACTGGGCTGCGTCAGGAAGGGCCGGAATGGTGACGAACTCGCGCTGGGCCAAGCCAACAAGCGCTGCGTCGACCAGGTCTTCGGCGGACATGACGATCTGCTTGGGCAGATGCGCGACAGGCAAGCCCGCCGTATCCCAGAAGTCGGTCGCCGTGGCGCCGGGCAGCACGACCTGCACATGGACGTTGGTGCCGGCCAATTCGTGCTTGAGGCTTTGGCTGAACGCGAGAACGAAGGCCTTACTGGCGCCGTAGACGCCGTTCAGCCGTTCCGGCGTGATGGCGACGATGGACGAGATGTTGATGATCGTGCCCTGCCCACGTGCAATGAACGCCGGCACAGCTTCATAGGTCAGCTGCATCAGCGCGGTGACGTTGAGGTCGATCATGCCGCTCATGGCTTTGGGATCGGCCTCGAGCAGCGGCGCGGTCGCGCCCAACCCCGCGTTGTTCACCAGCATAGTGACCTGGCGGTCCTGCGCGATGATGGCCGCGACTTTGTCCAGATGCGCCGGATACGTAAGGTCGGCCGTAACTGTCTCGACGATACGGCCTGTCTTCTGGCGGATGGTGGTGGCGACCCGATCCAGCTTGGCCGCACTGCGCGCGACAAGAATCAGGTCATAGCCCTGGCGCGCCAGCCGGTCGGCGTAGACGGCGCCGATGCCGCTCGATCCGCCGGTGATGACGGCTTTTCCTTTTGATGTGCTCATCGCAATTCCTTTCCGATGGTTTTCAGAAAGGCCGCTGATGATCCGTAGTGAACGTCGGCGGCCTCTTGATGAGCGAGGATTTAGTCCCAACGACGAAGGGGCGGCAGTGAGTGAAATCGAGAGTCACCCTCTCGTTTTCAGCTTCTACCGGCGGCCACGCCAATATCCGAGGTTAGCAGCGTGAGCGGCACGGGCCGCCACCCAGAATCCACTGTTTTTCAACGCTTTTTGGAGAGTGCCATGAGCATGCAATTGAAACGGAAAATCGCCTTCGCACTGTCGATGGGCATCGTCACGACGGGTGTTATCTCGTTCACCCTGCTCGCCCTGAACCTGGGCTTCTCGAATGATTTTGCCTTGAGGTGGCTGCGGTCCTGGGCGATTTCTTATGTGATCGTTATTCCCGCAATTCTGTTGATCGGTCCGCGGCTGCAGGCACGCATCGATCGCATCATCATTTAAATTTAAGCAAGAACGGATTGGCCGCGTCTTACGCCATGCGAAGCCGGGGCGCCGCCCAGTCGATGAAGGCTCGAACCTTCAACGGCAGAAGCCCCTGGCGTGGGTAAACGATATGAATCGGCCCTGGTGCGCCAGCATAATCTTGCAAGATCGGCACCAGTGCGCCCGAGGAAAGTTCATCGGCGACTTGGTAATCGAAGACACGGGCGATGCCGGTTCCGTTCAGCGCGGCGGTGACGCAATTGCCCGCGGTGTTGACCTCGATCCGGCTGCGCGGGAAGGCCTCTACCGGCTTGCCGCCCACATCGAACGTCCAGAAGAACGAACGGTCATTGAACATGATGCCCTGGTGATTTTCCAAGTCGGCGGGATGCTGGGGCACGCCGTGTTTTTCCAGGTAAGCTGCACTGGCGCACGTCAGCAGGCGGAACTCGCCGATTTTGACAGCGTAGAGCGAACTGTCGGTCAGATCGCCAAGCCTGATCGCAATATCCACCTGTTCATTGACGAGATGAACCGTGCGGTCCAGCGAGAGAACATTCAGTGTGACCTCGGGGTGCTTGTCCACGAAATCAAGCGCGACCGGCAGCACATAGCGGTTGCCGAACTCCAGGGGCATGGTGATCGTCAGCAGTCCGCGCGGCGTTTCGTACTCGCCTGAGGCGCGGCGCTCCGCCTCCTCTAGGTCGGCGATGATCCGGCGCGCGGCTTGGACGTAGTCGCGCCCCGCGTCGGTCAACTGCAGGTTACGGCTGGTGCGGATAATCAGATTTGTCCCGAGGTGCCGTTCCAGGTCGGCGACCTTGCGGCTGACGCTGGGCAGCGGGGCATTCAGCTTCCGGCTACCGGCCGATAAGCTGCCAGCATCGACCACCGCAAGAAGCACGCGCATCGCATCAAGTCGGTCCATTCCGCCCCACTTCGCCAAGCGTATACGCTGGCCGTTAGTCTTATGGAATTCTTCTCGAGCTGGAAGCAGCGGCAGCGCACCTGAGTTTTCTTAATCAAATCAGTCTATTAGATCGAATTTTAGCCCCTCAGGTCGCTCAATCACAACTCCGCCCCACCTCGGGCCCGGAGTTAACACACTCACATAATAAGAGTACCGGCCAGATTCCCGGGCCGACATTTCCTGACTGCCGCAAACAGCCGGAGTCGAGCCTGGAAATGTAGAACAAAACATGAACAAATCCATGCGCTTAGGGGGCTATCCCATTGACACCCATAATTTCCCATGAGATACCATGGCGGTCCAGGACCTGCTTACCCGAGCAGGCTTCCGGACCGGGGCTACGGGGATTCGGGCGAGGGCGGTCCGGTGCTGAAAGCGTTCATCGGTACCTTTGTTAACAAAATTGACGCCAAGGGGCGGATTTCCGTCCCGGCGCCGTTCCGCACGTCTTTGCAGGCGCGCGGCCTGACGGGTGTTGCCCTGTTCCCGTCCCTCACCGGGGCCTGCATCGAAGGCTGCGGCCTCGACCGCATCGAAGCCCTGGTCGAATCCATGCACGACGCTCCCTTGCCCAGCGTGGATGACGACGCCATTGCCCACTTGATTGTCGGCTCGGCCCGCGAAACCCCATTCGATGCGGGCGGCCGTATTGTCCTGCCCGAGGACTTCATCGCCAAAGCAAACCTGACCGACAAAGGCGCGTTCGTCGGCAAGGGCCGCACGTTCCAGATCTGGGAACCGGGCGCTTTGGCCAAAACGCAAGACGCCCTGATGCAACGGGTGCTCGCCGGACGCAAAGCTCAGATGAGCACCGGCAAAGACGAGGCGCGATGAACACGCCTGATATCGCAAGCCCTGATTTCCCCTCGCCCGACAGCCCCCATATTCCTGTTCTGCTCAGCGAAGTCGTCGCTGCCTTAAGCCCCCGCGACGGCGGCGTTTACATCGACGGCACCTTCGGCGCCGGCGGCTATACCAAGGCCCTGCTAGAAGCCGCCGACTGCAAGGTGTGGGCGATCGACCGCGACCCCGACGCACTCGCCCGTGGCGCGACCCTGGTGGAGCGGTTCCCCGGCCGCCTGCACCTGATCGCCGGGCGCTTCGGCGACATGGCCAAACTGCTGGCCGAGCATGGCGTGCGTAATGTGGACGGTATCGCGCTCGATATCGGCGTCAGCTCCATGCAGATCGATGACCGTGCCCGCGGTTTCTCGTTCCTGCGCGACGGCCCCTTGGATATGCGCATGGAACGCGCCGGGCGCAGCGCCGCCGATGTTGTGAACACCCTCCCCGAGAAAGACCTGGCCGAGATCATCCTGACCTTCGGCGAGGAAAAGCACGCCCGCCGTGTTGCCCGGGCCATCGTAAAAGCGCGCGTCGAGCGCCCCTTCTCGCGCACGCTGCATCTGGCCGACGTCATCCGCGCCGAAGTGCGCCGCGCCCACGACGGCATCGACCCCGCCACCCGCACCTTCCAGGCCTTGCGCATTTACGTGAACGACGAACTGGGCGAACTGGACCGTGGGCTTCGCAGCGCCGAATTTCTGCTGCGGGCCGGTGGCATGTTGGCGGTGGTGTCGTTCCACTCGCTGGAAGACCGCATCGTCAAAACGTTCATGCGCACGCGCTCGGCCGAAGCCGCGCGGCCCTCGCGCCACATGCCCGCCAGCGCCGTGAAGGGGGCCGCCCCCACCTTCCGGCTGGTCACCAAGCGCCCCACGGTGCCCGGTGACGATGAAATTGCGCGCAACCCGCGCTCGCGCTCGGCGCGTTTACGTGTGGCCGAACGCACTGACGCCACTGCCCTTGCCTCCGTCGACGGGGGGCTCGCATGAAACTTACCGCCATCATGTGGGCCGCGTTGACGGTTGTGGTCGGCGTCAGCCTGTTCCTGCTGAAGTACCAGGTGCAGGCGCTGGAAGACCAACTGCAATCCACCTACGCCCAGATCGAGAAAGACAAGACCGCCATTCGGGTGCTGGAAGCCGAGTGGACGTATCTGAACGATCCCGGCCGCCTGCGCCGCTTGAGCGAGCAGTACCTGGGTTTCGTGCCGCCCCAGGGTAGTCAGGTCATCACGCTGTCGCAGTTGCCCTACAAGAACGGCCAGTTGCCGGCGGAAGGCGTTTCGACGCCCGTGCCCGCTGGGCCTATGAACGTGCCGCTGACCAATGTGCGCGAAGCCAGTGTGTCTGTGCCTGCTGAATCTGTGCCGACGTTCCAACTGGCCGCCGTCACCGAGCGCCCGAATGTGATCGCCAACAGCATCGCCCGCCTGCAAGGCTGGCTGCCGGCCACCTGGACGATCAGCACCGCCAGCGCGCCCCTGCTGCAGGAGCCGCGGCGATGATCGGCGCCATTACCAACAAACGCCGCACCTTCCATTATCCGGGCGAGGACGTGCGCCCGGCGCGGACAACCAAGGTTTTGCTGGAAGGTGCGACCAAGCGCGTGATCGAAACGGGCCGCAGCCGCCTGATCGTGACGGCCGGGCTGTTCGGCCTGGCGTTCGCGGGCATCGGCGCGCGTCTGGTGGACCTGATGGTGCTGAACGACGTGCTCAGCCCCGGCGGCACCGTGCGCACCGCGCCCAAGGTGGCGTCCGTGCCGGTCATGCCGTCGCACCGCGCCGAGATTGTCGACCGTAACGGCATTTTGATCGCCACCAACCTGCCCACCGTCAATCTTTATGCAGATGCCCAGAAGCTGCCCAAGGACTTAAAGCAGGCCGCCGAAAAGCTTTCAGCCACGCTGCCCGATCTGCACACCGACGATGTGTTCCACAAACTCAGCAGCGGAGGGCGCTTTATTTATCTGCGCCGTCACTTGACGCCCGCCGAACAGATGGCCGTGAACCGCCTCGGCATTCCCGGCGTGTACTTTGAAGACTCGCAGCGGCGCACCTATCCGCACGGCTCGTTGTTCGCGCATGTGGTCGGCGCCACCGACCCCGACAACAAAGGCAACGCAGGCGTTGAAAAGACGTTCGATGCGGCATTGCGCAGCCAGCCAGAGCCTTTAGCCCTGTCCCTGGATGTGCGTATCCAGCATGCCGCGCGTGAATCGCTAGCCGAAGGCATCGCGCGTTTCAATGCCGCCGCCGGAAGTGCCGTGGTGATGGATGTGCGCGATGGGTCGGTTCTGGCGATGGTCTCGCTGCCCGACTACGACCCGAAATCGCCCGGCACCGCCAACGACGAGGCGCGCTTCAACCGCGTCACACTGGGCCTCTACGAAATGGGCTCGACCTTCAAGCTGTTCACGGCGGCCATGGCGCTGGAAGAAGGCACGGCCACGCTGGACAGCCGGTATGACGCCTCGGTGCCCATCAAGATCGGGCGCTTCACCATCAACGACTATCACGCCCAGAACCGCTGGCTGACCGTGCCTGAGATCATGATCCACTCGTCCAACATCGGCGCGGCCAAGATGGCGCTGGATGCGGGCACCGAGCGGCAGAAGGCGTTCCTGCGCAAACTTGGCCTGCTGACGCAAGCCCCGCTGGAACTGCCCGAAGTGGGCACGCCGCAGTATCCGCGCACCTGGCGCGACATCAACACCATCACCATCTCCTACGGCCACGGCGTGTCGGTGACGCCCATCAACACCGCTGTCGCCGTTTCAAGCCTGGTGAACGGCGGCGTGCTGTACCCGGCCACCGTGATCAAGCACACAGCCGACCAGCGGCCCGAAGGCCGCCAGGTCATTTCCCAGAAAACATCCGACGCCATGCGTGCGCTGATGCGCTTGATCGTGCTGGAAGGCTCGGGCAAGCAGGCCGACGTGAAGGGTTACCTTGTCGGCGGCAAGACCGGCTCGGCCGAGAAAGTCTCAAGCCGCGGCGGCTACTCGGAAAAGTCGCTGCGCACCTCATTCATCTCGGCGTTCCCCATCGACGCGCCGCGTTATGTGGTGCTGGTGGTGCTGGATGAACCCAAGGCCATCAAGGCCACGTATGGTTTCGCGACGGCGGGCTGGAACGCCGCCCCCACGGCCGGGAACATCATTGCGAAGATCGCACCTATGCTGGGCGTGTTCCCCGTGGGGCACACCGACCAGTTCCAACCGCTGGCGGGGCTGATCGCCGCGCGCGGCGCCCTGCATGAAAAGAACGAATACGCCGCTGCCGCGGCGGCCATACAAACAACAGCCGTGCAAACGACGGCCACGACTATCCCGGCCGACAGCATCGGCACGGTGCCGGCGGTGGCGCGCACGCCATTACCCGACAACGGCGAGGCGGACATTACCCGCGCGCCCGAAGAGAACGACAGTATCGGCACGCTGATCGACACCATTGGTGACGACGGTGAAGCTGAGTGAGCTTTTGGAAGAACAGGGCATGACCCCTGCGGTGTTGAATGAGTTGGAGATTGCCGGCCTGACCGCGGATTCGCGCGCGGTGAAGCCGGGCTATCTGTTCGCGGCCCTGCCGGGCGCGAAAGCCGACGGCCGCGCCTTCGTGGCTGATGCGCTCGCGCGCGGCGCCAGCGCCATTCTGGCCCCGCCGGGCACCGAACTCGGCGAGACGGGCCTGAATGCCCGTGGCCAGCCCATTCAGGTGATCACCGACAGCAACCCGCGCCGCCGCTTCGCGCTGATGGCGGCCAAGTTCTACGGCGCGCAGCCCGCCACCATCGCCGCCGTCACCGGCACCAACGGTAAAACCTCGGTGGCGCACTTCACACAGCAGTTGTGGGCCGCGCTGGGGCGCACCTCGGGCTACATGGGCACGCTGGGCGCCTGGGGCGCCGGCCAGACCTTCGAGGGCAGCCTGACCACGCCCGATCCTGTGGCCGTGCACACCTTATTGAGCACCATGGCGAAGGCAGGCGTGACACATCTGGCCATGGAAGCCTCCAGCCACGGACTGCACCAGTTCCGCATCGATGGCGTGCGCATCTCCATCGCCGGGTTTACCAACTTAAGCCGCGACCACCTGGACTACCACGGCACCATGTCGGCGTACCTCGCCGCCAAGATGCGTCTGTTCTCGGACGTGATGATCGAGGGTAGTGCTGCGGTGCTGAACGCCGACACGCCCGAATTCCCGGCGCTCGACGCCGCCTGCCGCCTGCGCAATCACCGCGTGCTGTCGTTCGGCCAGAACGGCGATGCCATCCGCCTGGTCAGTGTCGACCGCGAAGCATCGGCACAAATTCTGCGCCTGGCCGTGTTCGGGCAAACGTTCGACGTAAAACTGCCGCTGGCGGGCCGCTTCCAGGCCGCCAACGCCATGTGTGCGCTGGGCTTCGTGCTGGCCTCGGGCGTCGAGCCCAAGGATGCCGTGGCCGCGATGGAAACGCTGAAGGGCGTGCCCGGCCGCTTGCAGTTTATCGGCGCGCACCCGAGCGGCGCGCCGGTGTATGTGGACTATGCGCACACCCCCGACGCCCTGGAAACCGTATTGAATGCATTGCGTCCGCACACCACGGGCAAGCTGGTGGTGGTGTTCGGCTGCGGCGGCGACCGCGACAAGGGCAAACGGCGGCTCATGGGCGAGCAGGCCGTGGAACTAGCGGACGCCGTCATCATCACCGACGACAACCCGCGCACCGAAGATGCCGCGACCATCCGCCGCGAAGTGCTGCAGGGGGCGGCGGGTGCCGCCGAGATCGGCGACCGCGACCTCGCCATTAAAACCGCCATTCAAGGCTTGCAAGCGGGCGACGTGCTGCTGATCGCAGGCAAGGGTCACGAGAACGGCCAGATTGTCGGCACTACCGTTATTCCGTTCAGCGATGCCGATGTGGCGATGCGCCACCTGCGCGAGGTGCGCGCATGAGCTTGTGGACATCGGATGAAATCGCGAAAGCGACGGACGGCAAGACGGCGGGAACCTGGGCCGTTGAGGGTGTCTCCATCGACAGCCGCACGGTGGCGAAGGGTGATCTGTTCATCGCGCTGCAAGGGCCCACGCACGACGGCCACGACCATGTGGGGTCCGCGTTGAAGGCGGGTGCTGCTGGTTCTCTTGTGCACCGGCTGCCGCAAGACCTGTCTCACCATCTGCAGGATAAACTGGTGGTGGTTAAGGACACGTTTACGGCGCTGAACAAATTGGGGGCGGCAGCGCGCGCGCGCAGCCGCGCCAAAATCGCCGCCATCACCGGCAGCGTCGGCAAGACCGGCACCAAGGAAGCTCTGAAGTTGGCATTCGGCGCACTCGGCGCCACGCACGCCACGCTGGGCAATCTCAACAATCATTGGGGCGTACCGCTGACCTTAAGCCGCATGCCGCGTGAAGCCGCGTTCGGCGTGTTCGAACTGGGCATGAATCACGCTGGCGAAATCGCGCCGCTGGCGAAACTGGTGCAGGCCCATGTGGCCATCGTCACCACGGTTGCGGCGGCGCACCTGGAGTTCTTCCAGTCCGTCGGCGAGATCGCCGATGAGAAAGCCAGCATCGCGGCGGGCCTGCTGCCCGGGGGAACAATGATCCTGCCCGCCGACAACGAACACTACGACCGCATGGCCAGCGTGGCCAAGGCGCACGGTGTTGCGAACATCGTTTCGTTCGGCACGGCGGGTTCGGCCCAGGCGCAGTTGATCGGCATGGCCTTCAAGCCCACCGGCATGCAGGTGGTGACGGACATTCTGGGCGAGCGCGTGACGTATGACTTAGGCGTCACCGGCAAGCAGTGGGCGCTGAACACCATCGCCGTGCTGGCGGCCGTGAAGGCCGTGGGCGGCGACATTTTTGAAAGTGCCGCGGCGCTGTCGAAGTTGGTGCCCAGCAAGGGCCGTGGCCTGCGCACGGAAGTCAGCGTGCCTGGCGGCAGCGTTACCGTGATCGATGAGACGTACAACGCAAGCCCCGTGTCGATCAAAGCCTTGGCAGACACTCTGGGCCAGATGAAAACCGGCCAAGTCAAACGCATTATCATGGTGCTGGGCGACATGCTGGAACTGGGAACCTCGGGCCCAGCGCTGCACGCCGATCTCGCAGAAGCCATCAATGACAACCGCATCGATGCGGTGTTCACGGCTGGCCCCTTGATGGAGCATTTGCATAGCGCGCTGCCGCGCGAGAAGCGCGGCGGGCACGCGAAGGATTCAGCAACGCTGGCGCCCCTGGTGGCCGCCGCCGCCAAGCCGGGCGACCTGATCGCCGTGAAGGGTTCGAACGGCAGCAAGATGAGCGTTGTGGTCGATACGTTACTGGGGCTGGGCCGTGGCGCAGCGAAAGCCGCCAACGGACATTAGGGGAAGATGTTGCACGATGCTGTTTAGCCTTTATCAATTCGCCGACGAATTTGCGGTTTTCAATCTGTTCCGCTACCTGACGTTCCGCGCGGGCGCCGCCATCGTGACCGCGATGATCGTCTGCTTCGTGTTCGGGCCGGCCATCATCCGCTGGCTGAAGGTGAAGCAGGGCAAGGGCCAGCCCATCCGCACCGACGGCCCGCAAAGCCACCTCATCACCAAACAAGGCACGCCCACCATGGGCGGCGTGATGATGCTGCTGGCCATCGGTATCGCCACCTTGCTGTGGGCCGATCTGTCCAATCGCTACGTCTGGGTGGTGCTGCTGGTCACCTTGGGCTACGGCCTCATTGGTTTTGCCGACGACTACATGAAGGTCACGCGCCGCTCCTCGGGCGGCGTGAAGGGTAAACTGAAATTGGTGGCGGAAATCGCCATCGCCGGGCTTGCCGCCTACTGGATCACCGACATCAGCACGCCCAACCTCACCAACATGCTGGCCGTGCCGTTCTTCAAGGACGTACTGCTGAACCTCGGTATCCTCTACATTCCCTTTGCCGTGTTCGTCATGGTCGGTGCCTCCAACGCCGTGAACCTGACGGATGGCTTGGACGGCCTGGCCATCGTGCCCGTCATCATCGCGGCGGGTGTCTTTACGGCGATCGCCTACCTCATCGGCAACACGGTGTTCGCCAATTATCTACAGGTGCATTACGTGGCCGGTGCCGGCGAACTGGCCGTGTTCGGCGCAGCCATCGTCGGCGCGGGCCTGGGCTTTCTGTGGTTCAACGCCCCGCCCGCTATGGTGTTCATGGGCGACACCGGCTCACTGGCCATGGGCGGCGCGCTGGGCTCGGTCGCCGTCATCACCAAGCATGAAATCGTGCTCGGCATCGTCGGCGGGTTGTTCGTACTGGAAACGCTGTCGGTCATCGTCCAGGTGGCCTCGTTCAAGCTGACGGGCAAGCGCGTGTTCCGCATGGCGCCGCTGCATCATCACTACGAGGAAAAAGGTTGGGCCGAGTCCACCATCGTCATCCGCTTCTGGATCATCGCCTTCATCCTGGCCATCGCCGGGCTGGCGACGTTGAAGTTGCGGTAAAGGGCAAAAGAGCAAGGGGCAAAGGTTAGCGCGTTCATGGTTCCTGTTTTCACATACGCTGGAAGCCGCGTCGGCGTGATGGGCCTGGGGAAATCCGGGCTCTCGGCCGCGGCCGCCTTGAAGGCGGGTGGGGCTGCCGTGTGCGTATGGGACGACAAGCCCGAAGCGCGCGAGGCCGCGCGCAAAGCGGGCTGGGCGCTAATGGACCCTGAGGCTATTCGGCTGGATCTGTCGGTGATCGTCTGGAGCCCCGGCGTGCCGCACACCCGGCCCAAGCCGCACCCGCTGGCCGTGAAGGCGCACGCGCAGAGCATTCCGCTCGTCTGTGACGTGGACCTGCTGTGCCGCGCGCAGGAGGGGGCCTCGTTCATCGGCATCACCGGCACCAACGGCAAATCCACCACCACGGCGCTCACAGCCCATGTACTGCGCTGCGCCAACCGCGCGGTGGAAGTGGGCGGCAACCTGGGCACTCCGGCACTCGATCTCGGTTCGATCGGTCCGTTGGGAACATACGTGCTGGAACTGTCGTCGTATCAGCTCGAATTAGTCCCGTCGCTGTCGCTGGAAACGGCGGTGTTCCTCAACATCACGCCCGACCACATCGACCGGCACGGCGACATTCAGGGCTATGTGGCCGCCAAGAAGCGCATTTTCGAGAACCAGCGGTTCCCGCGCACGGCGGTCATCGGCATCGACGACCCCTACTGTGCGGCCTTGCGTGACGAACTCGTGCGCGGCGGCCTGCACAACGTCATCCCCATTTCCACCAAGCAAACCGCGCGCGGCGGCGTCTATGTGGACGGCGGCCTGTTGATGGACGCCACTCAGGGCCACGCCACCGTGCTGACGGATTTGCGCGCCATTCCCACCCTGCCGGGTGAACACAACTGGCAGAATGCGGCTGCCGTCACAGCCGCGGCTCTGTCTCAAGGCATTTCGGCGACCACAATCGTCAATGCCTTGACTACTTTCAAAGGCCTCGCCCACCGCCAGGAACTGGTGGCAACCGTCAACGGCGTGGCCTTCATCAACGACAGCAAGGCCACCAACGCGGATGCCGCCGAGAAGGCCTTGCGCTGCTACGAGAATATTTATTGGATAGCTGGCGGCATCGCCAAGGAAGGCGGCATTGTCCCGCTGAAGCCGCTCTTCCCGCGCATCCGCCACGCCTACCTGATCGGTGAGGCGGCGGATGATTTCGCCGACACGCTGGAGACCAACAAGGTTACACACGACCTTTACGAAGACCTTGAAACCGCTATCGAGGACGCGGGCAACCGCGCCATGGCCGACAAGCTGCCGGGCGCCGTTGTGCTGCTGTCGCCGGCTTGCGCCTCCTTCGACATGTTCAAGAGCTTCGAGCATCGCGGCGACGTGTTCCGCAGCGAAGTGTTGGAACTGTGGCCGCAAGACCAGGACAAAGACAAAACCAAATCCGGACGCGCCGCATGAGCACAACCGTCGCCCGCACAGATATCTCGACCGTCGGCCGCTGGTGGTGGACCGTGGACAAATGGATTTTGTTCGCAACCGCCTTGCTGATCGGCATCGGCATCATCCTGAACTTCGCGGCAGGCCCCCCGGCGGCGGGCCGCATCGGCGCAGAAACGTTCCACTTCGTCCGCCGCCAGATGGTGTTCCTGCCGGCCACCATCATGGTCATCTTCGCTATTTCGCTGATGGCACCCATCCAAGTGCGCCGCTTCGCCGTCATCGGCTTCGCCGTAACCGTGCTGCTGATGCTGGCCACCCTGGCCATGGGTGTTGAGGTGAAGGGCGCGAAGCGCTGGATTTATCTGGCGGGCATGTCGCTGCAACCTTCCGAATTCATCAAGCCCTTCTTCGCCGTCGTGGCGGCCTGGATGTTCGCCGAGCACCGCCTGCGCGAGGATTTCCCGGGCAACATCATCTCGGCGGGCCTGCTGCTGGTGGTTGTCGCCATTCTGCTCAGTCAACCCGATATCGGCATGACGCTGGTGGTGACGGCGGTGTGGTGCGCGCAGTTCTTCATGGCGGGCTTGCCGATTTTCTGGGTGATCCTGATCGCGGTTGCGGGCCTGGGCGCCATCGTCGGCGCGTACTTCACCTTCCCGCACGTCGCCAGCCGCATCGACCGGTTCCTGGACCCGGCGAGCGGCGACAGCTACCAGATCACGCAAGCCATGCGCGCCTTCCAGCAAGGCGGGCTGTTCGGGCGCGGGCCCGGCGAAGGCCGCGTCAAGGAAGCCCTGCCCGACGCGCATACCGATTTCATCTTCGCCGTCGCCGGTGAGGAATTCGGCGTGTTCCTGTGCCTGCTCATGGTGGCGCTGTTCGCCTTCCTGGTCGTCCGCGCGCTGCTGAAAGTCATGCGCGAGGAAAACATGTTCGTGCTGCTAGCCGTCGGCGGCCTCGCGGTCCAGTTCGGCCTGCAAGCCATCATCAACATGGCCTCGAGCCTGCACATGATGCCCACCAAGGGCATGACGCTGCCGTTTGTTTCGTATGGCGGCTCGTCGTTGCTGGCCTTGGGCATGGGCATGGGCATGATTTTGGCGCTGACGCGCCGCCGCCGCGACCCGGAGGGCCACGCCCTATGACCACGCGCGATCAAGCCCCGCTGATTATTCTCGCCGCCGGCGGCACCGGCGGGCATGTGTTCCCGGCCGAGGCCGTGGCGCAGGAACTGCTGGCGCAGAACTACCGCCTGGCGCTGGTCACCGACGGGCGCGGCGAGCGCTACGGCGGCACCCTGAGTTTGATCGACAAGCACTTCATCCGCGCCGGGTACCTGGCGGGGCGCGGCTTGTTCGGCAAAGCGCAGTCCGCCGTCGAGCTGGTCATCGGCACCGTGCAGGCCTACCGCCTGATAAAGCGCCTGCAGCCCGCCGTGGTGGTGGGCTTCGGCGGCTACGCGGCCGCCCCCACCGTGGCTGCCGCCGTCATGGCGGGCGTGCCCACGGTCATCCACGAACAGAACGCCATTCTGGGCTGGGCCAACCGCAAGCTCGCCGCATATGTGAGCAAGGTCTGCACCTCGTACGATCTCGCCCGCCCCGCGCCCGCCAAGGCGCACCTGATCCGCACCGGCATGCCCGTGCGCCCCGCCGTGGCCGATGTACGCTCCTCGCCCTACCGCGCGCCCGCTCCTGGTGAATCATTCCGCATCCTCGTCATGGGCGGCAGCCAGGGCGCCCGCGTGTTCACCGATGTGCTGCCCGCAGCCATCAAATTGCTGCCGCCCGAGATACGCCAACGCATCGAAATTTCGCAGCAATGCCGCCCCGAGGACATCGACCGCGCCCACGCCGCTTACGCGGGCCTGGGCGTGCACGTGGAACTGCGCCACTTCTTTGACAACGTGCCCGAGCTGTTGAACAAGGCCCACGTGCTCATCTCGCGCTCGGGTGCTTCTACTGTCGCCGAAACGACGATTACGGGCCGCCCCAGCATCCTGGTGCCCTACCCTTATGCAGCCGACGACCACCAGACCGCCAACGCCAAGGCCCTCGATATCGTCGGCGGCGGCTGGCTGATGCCGCAAAGCGAATTCACGCCCGAAGCGCTGGCCGAGAAGCTCGCCGCGCTGATCGAAAATCCGCAGATGCTCAGCGATACATCGGCGGCAGCACTCGCCTTCAGCATCCCCGATGCCGCGGGCCGCATGGCCGCTGTCGTGACCGGCTTCACCCACGGCCAGAACGGCGCGCGCGCCGGGCGCAATGTGTCGAACACCTCGGTGTCGGCCACCGTCACCAGCATGCACAACACCAACAAGTTAGACCGGCGCCCGCTTGACCGCGCCGTACCGCGAGGAGCCGCTTGATGCAGTCCATGCCACTCGACATCGGCATTATTCACTTCGTCGGCATCGGCGGGATCGGCATGAGCGGCATTGCCGAGGTCATGCACAACCTGGGCTACCAGGTGCAGGGCACCGACATTGCCCAGAACGCCAACGTCGACCGTTTGCGGGGCTTAGGCATCCGCGTCGAGGTGGGCCACAAGGCCGAGAACCTGGGCGATGCGCGCGTCATCGTCATTTCGTCCGCCGTGAAACCCGACAACCCGGAAGTGCTGGCCGCGCGCCGCAACATGCTGCCGGTCGTGCGCCGCGCTGAAATGCTGGCCGAACTGATGCGCCTGAAGTGGTCTGTTGCGATTGGCGGCACCCACGGCAAGACCACCACCACGTCCCTGATCGCCACAGTGCTGGATACCGCCAAGCTGGACCCCACGGTCATCAACGGCGGCATCATCAATACATACGGCACCAATGCGCGGCTGGGCTCGGGCGAGTGGATGGTGGTGGAAGCCGATGAGTCCGACGGCACTTTCAACCGCCTGCCCGCCACCATCGCGGTCGTCACCAACATCGACCCCGAGCACATGGAATTCTACGGCGACTTCGCGACATTGAAGGCCGCCTTCCGCAAATTCGTCGAGTCCATCCCGTTCTACGGCTTTGGTGTGCTCTGCATCGATCACCCCGAGGTGCAATCGCTGATCCCGCAACTGCAGGACCGCAAAGTTGTCACCTACGGTTTAAGCCCCACCGCCATGGTGCGGGGCTTAAACGTGGTGTTGGACAGCAACGGCGTGCGCTTCGATGCCGCCCTGTCCGACCGCATCGTCGGCGGCGAACGCACCATCAAGGACATCAAGCTCTCCATGTTCGGCCAGCACAACGTGCTGAACGCGCTCGCCGCCGTGTCGGTGGCCGCAGAGATGGGCATCGCCGACGACGTGATCCGCGAGGGCCTGGCGAAATTCGGCGGCGTGAAGCGCCGCTTCACCAAGGTCGGCGAAGTAGACGGCATTACCGTGATTGACGACTACGGCCACCATCCGGTGGAAATCGCCGCAGTGCTGAAGGCCGCGCGCACCACCACCAAGGGCCGCGTCATCGCGGTTGTGCAGCCGCACCGCTATTCGCGCCTCCAGCAGTTGTTCGAGGGCTTCTGCACCTGCTTCAACGACGCCGACCATGTGGTCGTGGCCGATGTCTACGCCGCGGGCGAAGCGCCGATTGAGGGCGTCAGCCGCGATGCGCTCATTAACGGCCTGCATTCGCACGGCCACCCGCAGGTGACCGCGCTCTTGTCGCCCAAGCATCTCGCCGCCGTGATCGACGATATCGCGCAGGCCGGCGACTTCGTTGTGTGCCTGGGCGCCGGCAACATCACCGCCTGGGCCAATGCATTGCCGCAGGAACTGGCCGCGATCCGCAAGGCCAAGACCGAAACCGCCCGCCGTTCGGGAAGTGCCGCATGATGACTGCGCAAGCCACATCGCCCGGCTTGGTCGACCGTCTGCCGCAGGTGCGCGGCAGCTACGAACCCTTGGCCGATTTGGGCCGCATGACGTGGTTCCGCGTCGGCGGCCCGGCGGAAGTGCTGTTCACGCCCGTCGACGTGGCGGATTTATCTGCGTTCCTGAAGCACAAACCCGCCGATGTGCCAGTCACGGTCATTGGCCTGGGCTCGAACCTGCTGGTGCGCGACGGCGGCGTGCCGGGTGTCGTGATTCGGCTGGGCAAGGCGTTCAACACCATCGAGGCCGATGGGTTGACCTTACGCTGCGGCGGGGCCGCCGTGGACGCCAACGTGGCCACCGCCGCGCGCGATGCGGGTATCGCGGGCTTCGAGTTCCTGACGGGCGTTCCCGGCACCATCGGCGGCGCGGTGCGCATGAACGCGGGCTGCTACGGCCGCGAAATCCAGAACATCTGCGTCTCCGCGACCGCCTTGGACGATACCGGCAAGGTGCACAAGCTTTCATTGGGCGAGTTGGGCTTCAGCTACCGCCATTGCAGCGTGCCCGAAGCCTGGGTGTTCATCGGCGCCGAATTGCGCGGCGTCAAAGGCAACCCAGACGTCATCACCGCGCGTATCCGTGAAATCCGCGCCGAGCGCGAGGACAGCCAGCCGACGCAAAGCCGCACAGGTGGGTCCACGTTCGCCAACCCCGCCGAGGCCAAGGCCTGGAAGCTCATCGACGATGTCGGCGGGCGCGGCCTGGTGCGCGGCGGGGCGATGGTATCGGAAAAACACACCAACTTCCTGATCAACGCCGGCAACGCCACCGCGTCCGACATCGAAGGCCTGGGCGAGGAACTGCGCCGCCGCGTGAAGGAAAAGACCGGCATCCGCCTGGAGTGGGAAATCCGCCGGATCGGCGTGGCCAAGACCGACCCGAAAGCGCTGGTGAACCCATGACCGCGCGCAAAGCCAAAAAAGTCGCAGTGCTGGCGGGCGGCCCCTCGAAGGAGCGCGAGGTCTCGCTGGTGTCGGGCAAGGCCGCTTTCGCCGCGCTGAAGGCCCTGGGCCATGACGCCATTTTCATCGACGTCACCAGCGATGTGCCCGCCCTGGTGCGCGATCTTACGGCCGCCAAGCCAGACGTGGTGTTCAACGCGCTGCATGGCCGCGTCGGCGAGGACGGCTGCATCCAAGGGCTGCTCGACATGATGGCCCTGCCCTACACCCATTCGGGCCGCATGGCGTCGGCCATGGCCATGGATAAACCCACCGCCAAGCGCATTTTCGCCTCGGCGGGCATCCCTGTAGCCGAAGAAGCCGTGGTGACGCGCGCGCGCGCCGAAAAGGAAGACGTGCTG
>JAEUKM010000068.1 GCA_016793085.1 Rhodospirillaceae bacterium | reverse complement strand
GCAACCGGAAAGCTTCATGGCCAGCATGAACTCGCCGCGCAGTTTGTCGAGCACGCTTTTCACGCCCTGCCAGCCGCCGAGTGTCAGGCCGTATAACGCCGGCCGCCCGATGGCGACCGCGCTGGCCCCCAGCGCCAGCGCCTTGAACACGTCGATGCCCCGGCGCACGCCGCCGTCCATGATGACGGGCACGCGTCCCTGCACGGCCTCGACGATGGCAGGCAGCGCAGCGATGGCGGCAGGCACACCGTCAAGCTGGCGGCCGCCGTGGTTCGAGACCTGTACCGCTGCCGCCCCACGTTCGACACACAATGCAGCGTCGGCGGGCGAGAGCACGCCCTTCACGATGACCGGCAGTTTTGATTCCTTGCGCAGAAATTCCAGATCGGCCCAGCTTAAGTCGCCCTTCACCACGTCGCGCAAGCCCGCAAAGCCGCCGGTGGCGGCGGGGCCCGATAAATTGGCGAAGGGCAGGCTGTTTGGGAACGCGAAATTGTTGCGCCGGTCGGCCTCGCGGTTGCCGGGGAATTCCAGATCGACAGTAAAGATGATCGCGCCGTATCCGGCCGCCTCGATGCGTTTGATCCACTCGCGGTTCAGGCCGGGGTCTTTGGCATAGTAAAGCTGGAACCACTTAGGCCCGGGTGTGGCCGCGGCAATCTCTTCCAAGGTCACGTTGGACATGGTGGGCGCGCAGAACACGGCCCCGGCCGCGCCCGCACCTTTTGCGTTGCCGGCTTCGGCGCTGACATGGGCCAGGCCTTGCCCGGCCATGGGCGAGACCATGACCGGCAGCGACATTTTGGCGCCCAGCACCGTTGTGCTGAGGTTGGGCAGGCCGAAGCCCGTAAGGCGGCGGGGGATGATCTGAACATCATCGAAGGCGCGGCGGTTCTCGCGCAGCGTCCACTCATCGCCGGCGCCACCCGCGATGTAGCCGAAAGGCCCCGCCGCCAGCATTTTTGCCGCTTCGGCTTCCAATTCATGCAGGTTGGCGATGTTCAGCGCGCCGTCGGCGGTGCTGCCCTTGTAGGCGTCGGCGGCGTACGCGGGCTTGATGAACGGCAGCACGCTGCCTGTTGCTAAAAGTGCGCGGCGGCTGAGGACCGTCACAGCAGCTTGCCCGGATTCAAGAGGTTCTGCGGGTCCAGCGTTTTCTTCAACGTGTTCATCAGTGCGATTTCTTCCGGGCTGCGCGACCACGACAGATAGTCGTGCTTCTCTAGCCCGATGCCGTGCTCGGCCGAGACCGAGCCTTTCATGTCGCGCACCGCGCCATACACGATGTCATCCACCTTCTTCTTCACCGCCGGGTCGCGGCTGCCGGGAGCGGCGACGATATGCAGATTGCCGTCACCCACGTGGCCCATGATCAGCATGTGCGCACCGGGGAAGGCGGCTTCCACCTCGGCCTTCACGCGCAGGCCGTAAGGCGCCATGTCGCCCACGGGCAGCGAGATATCGTAGCCCCAGAACGGTCCCAGTTCGACGAAGGCCGCCCCCGCCTGTTCGCGCATGGCCCAGATGGCGTTGCGCGCGTCTTCATCCTTGGCGATGGATGCATCGGCGATGATCTTGTCCTTGCGGACCTCGTTGATCACCTTGGTAAAACGCGCGCGCTCCGAGCCAGCATCGCTGCCGGTGGCTTCGACGATCACGTAGTACGGATAACCCGCCTTCAAGGGCGAGAGCAGGTGCGGCGAATACTTGCGCACGAACTCGTCGTAGTTCGCCCACATGATCTCGAAGCAGGTCATGGTGCCGCCGAGTTTTCGCTCTAATGTGCGCAACAGTAGCGGCACGCCGTCGCTGTGGTCCACGGCCACCAGGGCCGTCAGTTTGTTGTCCTGCTCGGCGCGCAAACGCAACACCACGCGCGTCACCACACCCAACAGGCCTTCGCAGCCGATGAATATGTGTTTGAGGTCGAAGCCCGCGTTGTTCTTGATCATGCGGTTCATGCTGCTGACTACGGTGCCGTCGACCAGCACCACCTCAAGGCCCAGCACGCTTTCGCGCGTCATGCCGTAGCGCACGACCTGATAGCCGCCGGCGTTGGTCGCCACCATGCCGCCCAGTGTCGCCTCGCCGCGCGAGCCCATGTCGAGCGGCAACAGGAAGCCGTTCTCGGCGGCGTGGGTTTGGGCGTTCATCAGCACCACGCCGGCCCCCACCGTCATGGTGCGGTTGTCGGCGTTCACCTCTTCAATCTGATCCATGCGCTCAAGCGACAGAATGATCTCGGATGTCTTGGCGATGGTGGCGTTCACCAGCCCGCTATTGCCGCCCTGGGGCACGATCGGCTGTTTGGCGGCATTGCAGATTTTCATGATCGCCGATACTTCGGCGGTCGTCGTCGGGCGCAGAACGGCCAGGGGTTTTTCCTTTGCGCGGCGCGGCAGGTAACGGCCGGTAATGCCATCGCCCGTCAGCACGCCCTTGTCGTCCAGCACGGCGCGCAGTTGGGCGAGCAATTGATCAGGCGTGATTTTAGGCGCTGCCGGTTCCGCGGCTTCGGCCCGCGCGAAGGGCAGGGCCGCGCCAAACGCCGCCGCCCCCATGACGAGACGGCGTGATAAGCCCGATGCATTCATATTGTCAGACGTATCCATTTTGCGCCTCACACGCAGATGTCGTCCACGGCCCCCCCGCCGAAGCTTTAGCGAAGACTGGGGGCCGAGGGCCCAGGGTTACATGAAAACTCCTTGCAAACTACCCTGGACCCTCGGCTCTAGACCGAGGGTGACAGGGTAGTTTGTGGTTAGCGGCCCGATTTAACGGTTTCGGCTTCGGCCTTTTTCTGCGGCGGGCCGTCGCCGGGATCGGCGGTCATGGCTTCGCCCCATTTCGGGTCCCACTTTACGTAGTTCTGAGGCCCGAGGTTCATGGACGACACATCCATCACGAAGGTGCGGATGCCCGACATGAATCCGGGCCCGGTCGAGCGCGACCACACCAGTTTCTTGCCGTCGGGCGAGAAGTGCGCCATGCCGTTGAAGCCGCCCTTGAAAGTCAGGCGCTTGGATTCGCCGGTCGCGATATTGTCGATGAACACTTCCCAGTCGGTCGGCCCCGTGGCCTTGATGATGGCGAAGTGCTTGCCGTCGGGGGCGGGGAACGGATGCCAGTTCATGCCCCGGTCATAGGTGTGACGCCGCCAGTCTGAACCATCGCGCTTGATGGAGAAGAACGTCATCGGCGTGGGCTTGATCTTGCCGTACTCGCTGTTGCGCCAGGCGCGGAACACGATGTGGTCGCTGTCGGGCGTGAAGAACGGTGCGCCTTCCTGCCAGTCCTTGGTGAACGTCACCTGCTGTTCTCCCGTGCCGTCGGACTTCATGACCCACAGATCCATATTGCCGTCGATCTGGCGTCCGAAAACGATCCATTTGCCGTCGGGTGACACCGCCACTTCGGCTTCGTAGTACTTGTTGTTCGTCAGACGCTGGATGTTGCCGCCCTTCAGGTCGGCGGCGTACAGCTCGGCCCCTTGCGGATAGTTGTTCTGATCCGACCAGTTGCCCACCGGCATGTCCATGTTGTCGCGCGTCGAGGTAAACGCCACGCGCTTGCCGTCGGGGAAGAAGTACGAGCAGCCGTCCTGGCCGTGGTCGTTGACGCGCCAGATTTCCTTGCCGTCGTCGCTGTAGATGTAAGTCAGCGCGCCGTCAGTGCCCATCGAGGTTTTCTTGGCGTCCTTGTCGCGCGCCTGCGCGATAAGAAGGCGGCTGTCGGGGGCATAGTAGGCTTCGGCGGAATCCGGGATGCCCTCGATCATGTAAGCGGGGAAGGCGGTGTCTTCGGCCAGAAACTTCTTGCCTGCTTCGGGCTTGGCTGGTTCGGCGGCTTGCGCAGCGACGCCAAGGCTTAAGGCCGTCGCGGCCAGAAATGCTTGATAGACCCTCTGACGTATTTTCATGGCTCTGATGTCCCCCATAGCTCGCACCCGTTGCGGACGCGCGCCATCAGCATGAGTGGGAACTGCCGGCTACAGCAATTGGTCTTAGATATAAGATGTCTCAAAAATTGTAACTGTGGACACTTCGTGCAATTTTTATTCGCCTCCAACAAGCTGTCTTCGAACAGACAAGTGTTTGTACATCCGTTTCAATATAAGATTCTTCCTGAAGGTTTTCGTTCTTACTCAAACCAACACATCATCTGCTGCAAACCTGAGCAGCCGAGTCGGGACGCTTAAGAAACAGGCTGTTTTTATGATGGGTGCCAGTCGCGGCGTTCCAGGCGGAACACGAGGCAATCATCATCGCCGAAGCGTCGCGGGCCCACGGGTCTGAATCCCAGGCGTTCATAGAAACGATGGGCCCGCGTGTTCGATGCCAAAGGATCAATGATGACGGCGGTTACTGCGGGCTCGGAGAAGCACCGCGCCAACGCAAGACGCATCATCACCGTGCCGTAGCCTTTGCTGAGGTCGTGCTCCTCGCCGATCCAGATGTCGATGGCGCGAAGATTGGCTTCCGTGTCGCCCCAATAATGTGTCTCCTCGCGCGCCGGATCGATGATCTGGATAAAACCGATGGGCTGGCCTCCCAGTTCGGCCATCAGCTGCTCGCGCCACTCGGGCTTGCGCGCTAGTTCCACCTCCCAATTCCAGTCGTCGTTCGGATCGGACTCAACTACATGCGGTGCTTCGTCCCAGCGCTGTAAGGTGCCGAGGTCAGATGGTGTGGCGGGCCGCAGGCGAAGATTCGCGCTCATCGTGAAATGATTAAACCCTGCCCAGCGCCGCATAGACGCCTTCACGTAATGCTGCACCCGCGTCGCGCTGGCCCACGCCCTGATAGTGCGACATGACCACTGCGCTGATCTCCTCGGACGGATCGGCGAACCACATGGCATTGGCGAGACTGTACCAGCCGAAATCGCCCGTCGTGCCAGGTGCTGTGTGTGGCGTGATCGTGTCGCTTGGCGGCAGGCGCACGCCCAAGGCCAGGCCCCAGCCGTAGCCGCGGCAGAGGTCCAGCGCGTAACTGTCGTTCCAATAGACTTCGCCGCCCTGGCGCGCGGTGAGGGCATTCGTGGTCATGGCTTTCACCGTTTCGGGTTTCAGCACGCGCGCGCCGTTGAAGCTGCCGCCCTGGCGCAGCATTTCGGCGAAGCTTAAGAAATCCATGGCGGTCGAGGTCATGCCGCCGCCGCCCGAGAAGAAGGGGCCGGGCTTCAGGTAGTTGCCCGAGGGTGGGGCTTCGGCCGAGATGTTCCTCAGCTTGCCGTCGGGGCCGGGCCGGTAAACGTCGGCAAAACGCGGCTGGCTTGCGGCGGCGATGGTGAAATCGGTGTCGGCCATGCCGAGTTTGCCCGTCACCCGTTCGCGCACGAACCGGTCCAGCGGTTGGCCCGAGATCACCTCGGCGACAGCGCCCAGGACATCGGAATGAAACCCGTAAGCCCACTTGGTGCCCGGCTGATGGAGCAGCGGATACTTGGCAAGCTTGCGGATGCCTTCGATGGTGGTCTGGTCGAGGGCCAGGATATCGCGCTGCTTGATGCCCACGCCTGCCGGCCACGCGGGCGCGTAGCCAAGCCCTGAGGTGTAGTTGAACAGATGGCGGATGGTCATGGGTTGCGCCTGCGGCACGGTCGCGATGACCTGGCCGTTTAAGACTTCGGTGATCACAGGCATTTCGCCGATCTCGGGGATGTATTTAGCGACAGGGTCGTCCAGGCTGAGCTTGCCGTCTTCCACCAGTGTCAGCACGGCCGAACCGGTGACGGCGCGGCTCATGGAGTAGATGCGGAAAATGCTGTCGGTGGTCATCGCCACCTTGTTTTCAAGGTTGCGCCAGCCCAGGGCTTTCAGCGCTGCCAGCTTGCCGCCGCGCGCGACCGCGTAGACCACGCCCGCGCGCTTGCCCTGGTCCACCAGGGCAGCCA
>JAEUKM010000063.1 GCA_016793085.1 Rhodospirillaceae bacterium | reverse complement strand
CACGCCCACCTGGACCCGCACCGCCGATGGGCGGGTGTGCATGGACCGGGGCGAACCGTGGCGGCTTGTGTCATACTAAGGCTATCCGGGGACATTGAGGGGACCGCACCATGACACGCCGTTTCATTGCAACAATCGCGTGTGCCGTGGCGATGGGGCTCGCCGCACCTGTCGTCGCTCAGGATGCGACACGCGACGTGCGCACCCAGCCCACCAGCGATGCCGGACGCCCCGGCGGCCCGCTGACGCCGCCCGGCAAGATCCCGCCGCTGTCGGGCAAGGGCCTGACGCCCTTAAGCCCCAACCACCTGGGCCCCGCCGTCGACGGCATGGACCGCAGCTTCCAGACCGCACCCGGCTACCTGCCGTTGGGCAAGCCGCCCGGCACGCAAGCCGGCGAGCGGTTACCCAACTCGTCTGTGCTGGCGGTGCTGCCGCCTGCTTCGGATGGACGCCAGGGCTTGCCGCCGCAAACCTGGGCGCTACTTTCGGCCCGCCAGCAGGAACTGCATCAACAAGCCCAGACCGCCGCCATGTCCTCGCCCTTGGGCGAAGGTTTCATATGGACCGACGCAGGCCGCCAGGGTGAAGTGCGCGTGGTGGCCGACCGCATGTTCAACAACCGCCCCTGCCGTGACTTCGCGCACGTCGTGCTGATCGACGGCCAACGTGTCGAGGGCAGCACCACCGTCTGCCGCTAAGCATTCCTCCATGAGCGGGCTTACGCTGCGTGCGGCCACGCGCGCCGATATCCCTGTGCTGATGCCGCTGATGGACACGGCCATCCGTGAATTGCTTAAGCCGTATCTGGACCCCGCGGGCATCGAGGCTTCCTTCGAGATCATGGGGCTTGATACGCAACTCATCGACGACGGCACTTATTTTGCAGCACTGCTGGACGGCGAAATCGCGGGCTGCGGCGGCTGGAGCCGGCGGGCAACGCTGTTCGGCGGCGATCACGCGGCGGGGCGTGACGCGGGCTTGCTGAATCCCGCCACCGATGCCGCCCGCGTGCGCGCCATGTATACATCGCCGCGTTTCACAAGACGCGGCGTGGGCCGCGCCATCCTGGCTGCGTGCGAAGCAGCCGCGCGCGCCGAAGGATTCTCGCGCGTGGAACTGGTGGCGACCATGGCGGGACAGCCGCTCTATACCGCGTGCGGATACGCGCCTATCGAGGCCATGACCTCCACGACCTCCACGACCTCGCGCGACGTGACCGTTCCGCTGATGCGCATGGGAAAGCGGCTTACAGTTTAAGCCGATCAATCGCTTGCCCGGCCCCAAGGCTGGTATAGGATAGCGGCAGCACATCACACGCTGCACGCGCCAAGGTTATGCATCTGCCGCAGTTATCGCACGCCCCGGACCTGAAGCCACGCCGCCACTGGCGCTGGCTGCTCATCGTCGCGGCGTTGATTTTCAGCCATCTGGCGCTGCTGGCTCATCAGTTCGAGCACAGCACGCAATTCGCGGCTGATGCGGGCCACACCGATTGCGCCCTGTGCAGCTTTGCCTCTCACCTCTCCACGCCGCCGGACTCGGCAGAGGTCGCCGCACCGCTTGCTGTAGCGGCAACTAAGTTTGTCCTCCCCGCCGCCGACAGCGCCCTCCGTGCGCTCGACTATCGCGGCTTCAACGCCCGCGCCCCGCCCGCGTTTCTCTCCGCCTAGCTAAACCCAATCCCCGTATTGCCGCTCGGCCCATGAAGGCCGAGATCGGCTGTTTATGTTTTTCGGAGAGT
>JAEUKM010000023.1 GCA_016793085.1 Rhodospirillaceae bacterium | reverse complement strand
GCTGGTGCGCGTGAAGAACGACAGATCGACAAGCTGGTCGAGCGTATCGTGGGCGTCGGCGATGCCGGCGTTCATGGCCGCCTGGGTCGCCTTTTCAATCACGCTGATCAGCGTGGCGTTGGCGTCCGTGGCGATTTCGGTATTCTTGATGTTCTGTGCTTCTTCGGCGATGCCCACCAGTTCGTAGGCGGCATCCAGCGTGTCGGAGCTTTCGGCCTGGCGCTTGGCACTGGCCAAGGCAAGGCGCAACTCTTGCACGGACGGCTGTTGTGCTGTCGCCACGGCGGCGAACGAAACCAGCAACACCAGAATAACGATACGTGAAAAGAACGCGGTCACGGCCGACCTGCGGCATCCCCAACATCAACCGACCCAACATCGGCTGATTACCAACGCCTCATTGTTAGCATGGGTTGCCTATTTCCAGGCAACAGGGTGCTGGGCGTAGCCCGCGGGGCGGGAGGCGTCCAAAATCCAGGAAATCTGCGGCTTTCAGCCGGTCTTGCAGGCTTGTGGCGCCGGGCGTGATGCGCTTTGTGAGGCAGCGTTGCAAAACAGCAACGTCATAAATGTGCAGCGCGATAAGGCGCGGTTCAGCGCCCTTGTGGTGGCGCCCATGTCCGGAACCCGAACTCCAGCCGCTGGGGCCTGTGGGTTGCGCCGTAAGCCACATAGATGCGGCCCAGGTGCTCTACGTGTTTGTAGGCATCGGCCCCGCCCATGTCGAACACCTCAAGGCCCAGCGCCTTCAACAAAGCCGTGACGCGTAATTTTGCCTCGGCATTGCCCCCGGCGATGGGCACGACCACCGGGCCCCCGGTCACGGCTGGGTCGGTCATGGCGCGCGAACTTGTCACGTTCAGGGCTTTGACCACGAAAGCGCCGGGTGCGGCGGCTTGCAGGCGCGCGGCCAGGGCTTCGGGTTCGGTAGGTTCGATCAGTTTACCGTCCTGGAACGTCATTTCGTTCATGGCGTCGATGACGATTTTGCCCGAAATATCGCCGAGCGCCTTCAGGGCCTCGATACCTGCCGCCGCCGGCACAGCCATGACAATGATGGTTGCAGTCTTGCCAGCGTCTTTTTGGGTCACAGCCGAGGCCTTTTTGCCGCTGCTTTTCACCAGAAGCTTGATCTTCTCGGACTCGGGCGTGCGCGATCCGTAGACGATGGTGTGGCCCAGGGCGCCCCAGCGCTTGCCGAGCGCCGTGCCGACGTTGCCTGTGCCAATGATGGCGATCGTCTCGGTCTTGGGCGTTGCCGCCACGGCCGAGGACGCTGCCGCAGCGGCCAGGGCCGTTCCCAACATCATGCGGCGCGACACATGCGGCGTTTTTGCCATAGCGGCCTCCTATTTTTTCGCCGGCCCGGTTTCGAGCGGCAGGGTGGGGTCGGACCCCCATTCCAGCCAACTGCCATCGTAGATCTGCACGTTGTCCTTGCCGAGCAGGTAAGCCCCCAGTGCCACCGCGCAGGCCGTAACACCCGACCCGCACGAGGTGACGATGTCCTTGGTCAGGTCCACGCCCGCATCCTTGAAGGCTTGCATAATGGCGGTGGGCCCTTTGAAGGTCTGGGTGGCGGGATCGTAGAGGGTGGCGAAGGGCAGGTTCAGTGCGCCGGGAATGTGGCCCGAGCGCAAGCCCGGCCGGGGTTCGGGGTCGGTGCCCATAAAGCGGCCCGCGCCGCGCACATCCAGCATCTGCCAGGCGCGCTTTTCGATGTTGGCCAGCATGTCGGCGCGGCTGCGCACGATACTGCTGGTTTTTTCCGCCTTGAAGGTTTCGGGCTTCACCTGGGGCACATCGGTCGTCAGCGGACGGCCTTCATTCGTCCACTTCTTCAAACCGCCGTCCAGCACCGAGACCTTGGTGTGCCCAAAGTGCCGCATCATCCACCACACGCGCGAGGCCGCACAGGCCCCGCCCCAGTGGTCATAGGCGATGACGTGGTGCTGGTTGCCGATGCCGAGCGCGCCCACCTTGGCCGCGAAAATCTCTGCTGTCGGGAAGGTGTGGTCCTTCTTGCCCGTGGGGTCGGCGATATCGTTGATGTCGAAGAACACCGCCCCCGGCAAATGCCCTTCGGCGTATTGCTTTTTCGCGGGTTCGATGCCGCCCGGCACGAAATAGCTGGCATCGACAATGCGGATCGCGGGGTCCTTCAGCCGCTCATTCAGCCAGCCGGTGGAGACAATCGCGTCGGTCAAGGCGTAGTTCATGGGCAAAAGTCCTGTTCAGCTTAAATCCACGCGGCGCGGATGCGCGCACGGTTCAGGAAGAACCATTGCGCGGCGATAATGGTCTGCGCGTTCTCGATCTTGCCGCTCTCCATCAGGCTCTGCAACTCGGGCTCGGTCACCACGTGCACGCGGATGTGTTCGCTTTCGCTGTCCAGCCCGAAAATACCGCCTTTGGCATTCCGGACGCGGCCCAGGTAGAGCCAGATGGTCTCGGTGGCGCCGCCCGGACTGACCAGATAGTGCGAGATCGGCAACAAATCCAGCACCTCGGCCCCGGCTTCCTCCAGGGCTTCGCGCTTGGCCACATCCTCGGGTTTTTCGCCGGGCTCGATGATGCCCGCGACCAACTCCAACTGCCAGGGCGTCATCCCCCCGGCATATGCGCCGATGCGGAACTGTTCGCACAGCAGGAACACGCCGCGCTCGGGCTCGTACAGCAACACGGCGGCAGCGTGCCCGCGTTCGAACACCTCGCGGCTCATGGGTTTGTGCCAGCCGCCCTCGAAGCGGCCGTGGCGCAGGGTATAGGCGTCGATACGGAAATAGCCCTGATAGGCGGTGCGCTTTTCCTGCACTTCAATGTTATCGGGGCCGATCTCGGCCATTCCCAAACTCCGCGGATTCTTTTTCAAACAGTTGATGCCGGTTACTGTAGGGCTATGCTGCGCCAATAGCTAGGTAAGCGGGACCAGAGGAGCGGAGATTGTTATGACTGTGGAAAATGCAAGCCTACCGCCGGGTGTGGTGGAAGTGTCCGAAACGCTGACCGGCCGGTACAGCAACCACGTCCGGGTCGGCCGTCATAGTTTGCTGGCCGATGAGCCGGTGAATGTCGGCGGCGACGATGCCGGGCCCAGCCCGCACGACTGGGTGATGGCGGGGCTGGGGGCCTGCACGTCCATGACCATCCGCATGTACGCCGCGCGTAAAGAACTGCCGCTGAAAAAAGTTTCGGTGCGGGTGTGGATGCGCAAAATCAAGGCCGCCGATTGCCCCGACTGCACGACCAAGGAAGGCGAGGTGACCGAAATGATGCGCGACATCACGCTGGAGGGCGACCTGACGCCCGAGCAGAAAACGCGGCTCTTGGAAATCGCCAATAAATGCCCGGTGCACAAAACGCTCTCGGGCGAGATCAAAATTAGGACGGCGGTGGTGAACTGAAACAATGAACCGGCGAGGCATGGCCTCGCCGGTTCGTGTGTTGCTAGCCGGTGGTGAGCACACCGTTACATACTTCATTGTCCGAGATGGGCCTGCCGTTGCACAGGCGTTTTGATTCCTGATCGCCAACAGCGACCACGGCGGCAACGACGGCGACCATACCCACCAACCCTAAGGCCTCCATGACACCGGAGCTCATCTCCAGGCCGGAGTCTGCCGAGGTTGCTCCCAACTTACGTCCGACGATAGGGGTTGCGCCGATGCGTAAAGATTCCATGCCGGATGTATCGAAGCGCAAATCCACCAGACGCGGGTCACGCGTGACCAATTGCAGTGTGCTGTTGCGCTGACGCAAAGCGGACGACGTGACGGCAAAGCCAAAACGGGGCCTTTGTATGTCTGCCTTGGTCGAGAACGGCAGGTGGAAATATGCAATCGCCGACGTGCCGCGGCTTTTGCCGCCGAAACCATACTGCTGTTGTGTAAAATCCTGCGCCTCAACCGCTGTGGGCAGGAACGCCAGCGCTGCCAATGCCAGCGTGGCCAGATTTGCTTTCATCGGTATTCCCCCATTTTTGATCCCCTGATTTTCATGAAGCGCGCTTTATCGTAGCGGCTACAGAGCTTACAACTTTAAGGGGATTAGGCACAAAAATCCATCGGTCATTCAATGTCGATGAAGCAAGCCACTTCGCACAAAGAGAACCGGCGGTGCTGGGGGGCACCGCCGGCTGGGGTCGGTCGTTTCCGTGAGGGGGGAGTTTACTTCGGAAGAACGACCGTATCGATGATGTGGATGACGCCGTTATCGGCCGCGACGTCGGCGGTGGTCACCTTGGCGCTGCCGTTCAGCATAACGCCCATGGTGGCATCGACAGCCAAAGATTGTCCGTTCACGGTCTTGGCGTCGGTTTTCTTGCCCGCGATGTCCTTGGCCATCACTTTGCCGGGCAGCACGTGATAGGTGAGGATCGCGGCCAGCTTGGCCTTGTTCTCGGGCTTCAGCAGGTCTTCAACCGTGCCCTTGGGCAGTTTGGCGAAGGCGGCATCGGTGGGAGCAAACACAGTGAAGGGGCCGGGCCCCGACAGCGTTTCGGCCAGGCCCGCCGCCTTTACGGCAGTGACAAGCGTGTTGAACTGCCCGGCGGCGACGGCCGTTTCAACGATAGTCTTGGCATGGGCTAACCCTGAGACAAGCAGAGCCGTGGCGAGCGCGAGGCCCGCGGTCATCGTGCGCAACATGGGGAACCTTTCCTCGGTATGTGTGATGCCGGCTGAACCGGCTTCGCAGGGTTTGCCCCCGCGTCATCATTGCTACGCGGCGTACACGCATTTGGATTGGACCTGGATCACGCACCGGATGACAAAAGCGTGAGGTCACCGCTGAAGCGGTGGGGGTATTCGCACGCGTAGAAAAAATTGTTGCAAAGACATGACGAATGCATTGCCGCAGCACACGCGGCAGGATTACGTTCGATTATCCATGAGTGGTGTGTGTGAATGAGTGCCGCAAAAAATCGTCAATGGCTTATGGCCGAACGGCCGGTCGACCGCCCCGTGCGGTTGACGGATTTCAAGCTGCATGAAGCGCCGGTGCCGGAACCCAAGGCCGGTGAGTTTGTCATACGCGTGATTTATGCCTCGCTGGCGCCGGTCATGCGTTTCTACATGCTGGATGGCGCAGGCATCGAAAAGCCGCTTGAGATCGGCGAGGTGATGCGCGGACGCGGCGTGGGCCAGGTCATCGCGTCACGCAACCCCAATTTCAAGGACGGCGACATTGTCCAGGGTAAGATGGGCTGGCAGGAGTACGCCGTGTCCGACGGCTCGCCCTATTGGATGATGTACAAGGTCCATCAGCGTATCGTACCGGTGTCTACGGCTTTGGGCGTGCTGGGTGTGACCGGCTTCACGGCTTACTTCGGACTTTTCGATATCGGCAAACCCAAGCCGGGCGAGACGGTGCTGGTGTCCGGGGCCGCAGGCGGCGTGGGGTCCTCGGTGGGGCAACTCGCCAAGATTATAGGCTGCCGCACGGTTGGCATCGCCGGCACGGCTGAAAAGTGCAGCTTGCTGACGGAGAAACTGGGTTACGACGCGGCCATCAATTACAAAACGGAAGATGTTTCGGCCCGCATCGGCGTGCTGTGCGGCGCCGGGGTTGACGTGTTTTTCGACAATGTGGGCGGGCCGATTTTGGATGCGGCGCTGGCGCATATCAACAAGTATGCACGCGTTGTCGCCTGTGGCGGCATTTCGCAGTATATCGCCGGTTCAACCGAGCCGTACCCGCTGCGCAACGCCTACAAGATCGGCCGCTTAAACGCCTTGTTGCAAGGTTTTCTGATCTATGATTACGAGCCTCGCTTCGTCGAGGCCGAACGCGCCATGGCCGCGTGGGTGAAAGACGGTAAGCTGACCTATCAGGAGGATGTGTTGGATGGCATCGAGCGTATGCCTGAAGCACTCATCAGGCTTTACGCCGGCGAAAACAAAGGCAAGCAGCTAGTGCGTATCAGCCCCGATCCGTTTTAGGTTTTTCGTAGAGGTAAAACGATGCCCGACGGCCTGAACATCGCCATTCTGATCTTCGATGGTGCCGAGGAACTTGATTACGTGGGGCCTTGGGAAGTGTTCACCATGGTGAACCTGGTCAAGCGCATCAAAAAGCAGGAACCGGACGCGCACGTTTATTTTGTCTCGGAATCCGGCGGCAAAATCACTTCGGCCAAGGGTATGCGGGTCGAGGCCGATTACAGCTATGCCACCGCACCGCTGGCCGACATTGTCCTGGTGCCTGGCGGGCAGGGCACGCGCCGCGAGGTCACCAACCCCGCGACATTGCAATGGGTCGCGGCCCAAGCGGCAGGATGCAAATGGGTGACGAGCGTGTGCACGGGCTCGATGGTGCTGGCTGCCGCCGGCCCGGCCAAGGGCAAGACCATCACTACGCACTGGATGGCGGTGGAAGAAGTGCGCGCGCGCGGCGATGCGGGCGCGGTTGTGACCGGCCAGCGCTGGGTTGTGGACGGCAACGTCGTCACCTCGGCGGGCGTGTCGGCAGGCATCGACATGGCCTTGTGGGTCGTCCAGCAGGTGTACGGCGCGGATTTTTGCCAGATCGTGGTGAACGCCATGGAATACGACCCCGCACCGCCGGTGCGGTTTTCGCCGCGGAAATCCTAGCATTTTAGCGCGCTTCCGGGCGGGCCGGGCCGTGACCGCACCCGGCCCGCTTACCAAGGCGCGGGCGCATCGCACGGGTGCATCTGGCAGGCCTGCCCGCCGGTGCTATCTTGGGGCGGCCCCTTCAGCGTGAACGCCAGGGCAGGAGAGCCTTATGTTCGAGTACAAGCTTCGGCAGCCTGGCCGCGCGGGCCTGGATTTCCTGGCCGCCTTCGGAGCGGTCGCCGGACCGCTTCAAAAAGCGCAAAACGATGCGCTGGCCGAGGCGGGCCTGACCGTGAACGAGAGCCTCGCCGACGACTTGGACGAGCGCGCGGCTCAGATCGAGAGCGTGCTGGAGGCTGTGCCCGCCTTCCGCACGGCGGGGCTGGTCGCCGAATGGCATGCCG
>JAEUKM010000006.1 GCA_016793085.1 Rhodospirillaceae bacterium | reverse complement strand
TCGGCGCCGGTCAGCAGCCCCGCTGCATCCACAAGCCCGCGCAGTATATCGATCACGGCCGGACCTCGGCCAAATCGTTCCACACATCCTGGCGGATGATCTTGCCGTCCTTGATGTCGAAACGGTCCAGATAGCGCACATTGGAAATGGCCGAGCCGTCCAGCCATTCGCCGTTCAAATTGCCGCGCACGTACACGGTCGTCACATCACCGCGCGGCAGTTCATCGAAATGGTCATAGGTCTTGCGCACGAACTTGTAGCGGCCCGCCGACCACGCCACCAGTTGCTGCAAAGTGCTGAACTTCTGGCCCGAGGGGAATGTCATAATGGCGTTGGACGCCAGCATTGCCGAAGCTGCTGGAAGATCGCGCGCCTCCAGCGCTTTCAAAAAAGCGACAACGATATCCCGTGCCGTCATTTACAATACACCGTCACGCTTCATGCGCTCGATGGCGGCCTGCTGGCGGCGCACGAAGAACGCGCGGTCGGGCACTTTCACCTGGCCGTTCTCAACGAACGTGTTGGGCTCGCTGAAGGTGCGGCCCGCGTAACTGGCCGAATAGAGTTCCAACGGCTGGCGCGACAACAGGTTCGACATGCCGGCGCTGGCCCGGTACTCGCGCAAGGATTTCATGCTCAGGATGGCGTTGGCGCACATGGTTTCGCCCGTGTAGGCCTCACCCAGCACGATACCCTTGTAGTCGACGATCTTGCTCATCCCGCCGGTGGACTCAGGGGGCATGGTGGTGCCGACGATCTTGGCCGTGTTGGAAGACACCACGTAGCACATGTTCTCGATGGCCCGTGCCCGGCGGCAGATTTCCTTGGGCGTCAGAGCCGGTGCGGCCACTTCCGATGTCGAATGGCAGATGACCTCGGCCCCACGCATGCCAAACGCACGCGCGATCTCGGGGTAGAGAATTTCCTCCGATGCCACGCAGGCGATGTTGCCGATTTCCGTGCGCGCCACCGGAAAAACGCCGTCCAGGCCGTAGACATCCAGGTACTTGTCCCACACATCGAAGGGTGTGGGCGCGAACAGCGAAATCAAACGGCGATAACGCAGCACCACGTTCCCATTTGGGCCGATAACGAAGCAGCATTGAAAATAAAGCTCGGGGAATTTCGGGTCGTTCTCGTAGACGTTGCCCGCGATGTAGCACTTGGCAGCCTGCGCCACTTCGCCCAAGGCCTCGTACTCCTTGCCGTCCATGTCGATGCAGCCGACCTCTTTCCACTTTGCAATGGGCTCGCCCATGGGAAAGCTGGAGAGGAAATATTCGGGTAGAACGACAAGCTTGGTGTCGGTGCCGTTGAAGCCCTTGGTGAAATTGTTCGAGGTGAGAATGTTACCCTTCAGCTTGCCGATATAGGCCAGCATCTGGGCGTGGGCAACTTCGGGGCTTTTGCCGTTCACGGCAATGCAGTCCACCTGCAGCGCAAGCGCCGTATAGGTGGTGATGGGTTCGGCGGCGGTTGTCATCGGCAACGGTCTCCCCTCTTCCGTTTCCACTAACGTTTTTGCGGTGGAATTGGTTCTTTGGGTGTAACAATATGCCTACTGAGCGGCAATGCCCAAGGTGAGCGTTCCCCATGGAAAAACGTACGCGGCACACGGCTGGCGCGACCAACGGCAGCGAAAGCAAAGGCGGATTTTTTGGCGGCAACCGGACACGGATGGCCACCACTGTACTCGCACTGCTGATCGCTTTGGGTTTGGGCTTTCAGATTATCGCGCGGCGCGACGAATTAGTGACCGCGCCCACGGTCGCCAAAGTCACCGACTGCGACCGGCTGGCCGCGCACCCGTCGGACACGCAAAAACTCAGCCCCGGCGTCGAGCAGCCGAAGGTGGATATTCCCGCCGCCAAGAAAGCTTGTCATGCCGCCCTGACGGCGAGCCCCGGGGATGGACGGATTTTGTATCAGCTTGGCAGATCGTATTTTTACAACGATGAGAAAGACCAGGGCATCGCCTACTTCAAGCAGTCGGATACGGCCGGCTACGCCCAAGGCCAGTTCGTTCTGGGGCTGATCTATTCGCAAGGCAACGGCATCGAGCCCGACATGTGCGAAGCTGGGCGTCTGTGGGTGAAGGCCGCGCGCCAGCGCCATCTCTACTCGAAAATATTTCTCGCCAACAACTGGATGGACGGGCTATTTGCGGACTGCGCGCTTGAGATCACAGAGCAGGAGTTGGACGGCATGGTCTCGCAGGCCGCCGAACTGGCGGACACCCAGAACCGCCAGGATGACGTGGCGATGCTGCGCGAGAACTGGGACAAGCGGAAACGCTGAACGGCCTTAGTAACCCTGGAAGACAAAATCCAGTGCGTCGACAATTTCAAAATGCCGGTCGGCGACGGACTTCACACGCGGTCCTAGCTCCCGGACCGACACGCCGCCCAGTTCGGGAATGACGGCAGCATAAAGCTTGCCTTCGATGCGAAACTCAGGGTGCAGCCTTTGTGCCGCCGGCAGTGATTTGGTCACCGGAACAAGCGGTACGACAATCCGCGTCGAAAGCAGGTCCTGCAACAGGTCCGCCTGCACATCCAGGAAGTACGCGACACGCGAGTGCTTTCGCGCCGGACGGTAAATATCGAACCGCGCCATTTAGAAAGTCCGCAAATCATCAAGCAAAGCGCCCTCGGCATCGACCCGGTCACGATGCGCTTTCAACGCCGGCGCATTCTGCTGTTTCCACTTCTCAAAGCCAGCGGCGCGGACGGCCTGGAGCAGCGCTGCTTCGGTGACGGCCGAGAGATTAAGCCCCAGCTTCTTTGCCTGCTCGACAATCTCGGCGCTGAGCGAGACATTGACCGATTTGCGCCGTTGTTTCCGGGTCGGGCGTTGAAAATTCATTGGGATGCCTTATGCGTGTAGTTATGCGCATAATATATGCGCATGACGCCGGGCCGTAAAGCCTACGCCCGGCGCTTCGCGCCGACCACGCAGACCATAATCAGAACCGGCGCGGCCCCCCGGTTTTCCCAGGCATGCATATTGCCGGTCTGCACCACCACATCGCCGGGGTTCAGCAGGGTCTCGCCCGTTTCCAAGCCCAGGGTCAACTGGCCCTTGATGACGGCGATGTAGTCTACCGTGTCGCCCTGGTGCAGCGGAATCTTGACGCCGGGCGGCAGTTCCGCCGTGTAAAAGCGCGTGCCTGAAAAATCAGCGGGCAAGCGGCCAAGCCCCTGCACCGTGGGGTCGGATGTGGCGGGCACCGTGGTGGGCACATCATTGGTCTGCCACAGCCGCACCATGCGGCAGCCGTTGAGAATAAGAATGTCCTCGGGCTCGCCGTCGGCCATGACGAACGATTTGCCGTTTGGGTTCACGGATGTCAGCACGCGGCGCACTTTCTCTTTGAACGGTGCTTGCATGTCGGCCATGAGCATCTCCTACGATGAACGGAACCGCCGCCAGAGGCGCAAGCCGTAATAGGCCACGAGCACGGCAGTGAACTGATAGATCGGCAGGATGGCGAACACCAGCGGGGCATTCAGATCAGGTTCAGGCGTCATTACAAACGCATCCCCGTACAGCACCATCACGGCAAGGCCCGCAACAATCTGGACTGCCACGAACACCCAGGCCCCGGCGCCGGCATCCTCGGCGGCGAACTTGTGCGCCACCGCATAAGGCCCCACCGCCCACACCGCCAGCAAGGGCGCGATCATCAGCGACACCAGCATGTTGCCGCTGTCGGCATGGTCGCCGAACGGCCCCAGCGCCCAGACCATCACCGCCACAGTGACCAGACTGAAGCCGAGAAAAACAAAACGGGACGCATGAACGACATCCATACGCGGATGATGCCCGCCTTTGCATGCGTTGGCTAGATGAGGCCGTTACAGCGCGCCCGCCACCTCTTGTGCCGCGCGTTCGCCCGATTCCATGGCGCCTTCCATGCCGCGGTTGGACAGGCCTGTGTGCTCGCCCGCGAAATGAATGCGCCCGTGGGGCTTGCCCACTTCCAGCACGAACTTTTTTACCTGGCCCGGCGCCCAGATGGCGTAATCGCCGCCCGCGAAGGGATC